>JBBIPN010000007.1:0-32399 GCA_037442825.1 Sulfurihydrogenibium sp.
GATGTTATCACATCTATGCCAGTATTTAACATCTCTTCAAAAACAGATTTTGTTATTCCATTTCCATGGGCTAAATTTTCACCGTTTAAAACAATAAAGTCTATCTTTAGGTCTTTTATAAGTTTAGGAAGAACTGTTTTCACAGCTCTCCTTCCTGTTTTACCTATAACATCTCCAACAGCTAAAAAATTCATACCTTCCTCTTTTTATTTTGCAATCTCTATAAATCTTGATTCTCTTATTGTAACAACCTTTATTTGCCCAGGGAAATCTACTTCATTTTCTATTCTTTTTGCTATTTCTTTTGTAAGTAGATAAGATTCTTCATCTGAAAGTTTTTCTGCATTTACAATTATCCTTACTTCTCTTCCTGCTTGAATAGCAAAAGATTTTTCCACATTTTCAAACGAGTTAACAATAGCTTCTATTTTTTCAAGTCTGTTTATATAAGATTGTAAAACTTCTCTTCTTGCTCCAGGTCTTGCTGCTGATAGTGCATCTGCTGCAGCTACAAGTACTGCTTCTGGATATCTTGCAGGTTCATCTCCATGGTGATATAAAATAGCGTTTATAACATAATCAGGTTCACCATATCTTTTAGCTATCTCTGCACCAACTTTTGAATGGGCTCCACCAACTTCATGAGATATAGCTTTCCCTATATCATGCATTAAACCACCTCTTTTTGCCATTTTCTCATCTAAACCAAGCATTGCTGCCATCATTCCAGCAAGGTAAGCCACTTCTTTTGTATGTAATAGTACATTTTGAGTATAAGAAGTTCTATAATTTAGTTTACCAATGTAGTAGTAAAGTTCTGTATGTATATCTGTAAAACCAAGTTCTAAACATGTTTCTTCTCCAAGTTTTCTTATATGTTGGTCCATTTCTTCTTTAACTTTTTCTACAACTTCTTCTATTCTACCTGGATGTATTCTTCCATCAGCTATCAATCTTTCTAATGACGTTTTAGCAATTTCCCTTCGTAAAGGATCGAAAGAAGATATAGTAACAATATCTGGCGTATCATCTATAATCAAATCAACACCTGTAGCAAGTTCAAAAGCTCTTATATTTCTTCCTTCTCTTCCGATAATTCTTCCTTTTATGTCATTACTTGGTAAATCTACTACAGAAACTGTATAAGATGTTGTTACTTCTGGAGCTAATCTTTGAATAGCAGTTAAAAGGTTCCATTTTGCTTCTTTTTCTGCTTGTTTTCTTGCTTCTTCTTCAATTTCTCTCATAAGTTTAGCAGCTTCAAGTTTTGCTTCTTCTTCTACTTTTCTCATAAGTTCTGCTTTTGCTTCTTCTTTTGTCATGCTTGCTATTCTCTGTAGTTCCAATATATAACGTTCTTCTGCAGATTTAAGTTTTTCTTCTTTTTCTTTTAAAACTTTCTCTACGTTTTTAAGTTCTATCTCAATTCTTTGTATATCTTGTTCTTTTTTGTTAATCTCTTCTTCCTTGTGTTCTAATCTTGCGAGTCTTTTTTCTAAATGGGACTCTTTTAGCATAAGTTGTTTTTCTAAATTTTGAAGTTCTTCTTTTTTTTGTTTTAATTCGTTTTCAAGTTCTTGTTTTCTTTTTAAAAGTTCTTTCTCAATAATAAACTCTGCTTGTTCTTTTAATCTTTGAGCTTCTCTTTCTATCTCACTTGCTTTTATCTTTGCTTCTCTCTCATAATCTTTTAAGATTTTCTCAGCTTCTTTTTCAGTTTCTTTAATTATCTTTTCAGCTTTTTCTTTTGCTTGTTTTTCTATTTCCTCTTTTTTATCTAAAACAGATAAATACTCTCTTTCCTTTTCTTTAAGTTTTTTTTCAACTAATATTTTGCCTGTTATAAATCCAGCGCCACCTGCAATGACAGCTGACGATAATCCTATTAATATCTCATTCATCTCTTATTCCTCCTTTCTTGTTTTATAGATATTTTTAGGTGTGATAACATAATCCATTGGAACATCGTGTAAATCATGTTGAAAATCAACAATTTGAAAGTCGTAAGCAAAACCTACTTTAATACCAATTGTTTTAGATAAAAATCTGTCATAGTAACCTTTTCCATATCCTATTCGATATCCATCTGTGTTGAATGCTACAGCTGGCACAACAATAACCTCAATATCTTTTGGATTAAATGATTCTCCAAAAGGTTCTTTTATTCCACCATATCCAATATGAAGATTGTCTAAATCTTTAATTTTAATAGGAATTAAATCTTGCCCTTTTACTTTTGGAAGGATAACTGTTTTTTCGGATTTTAGAAGATGTTGAATTAAAGATATTGTGTCTACTTCTTTTTTGTGTGGGTAGTAAAGCATGTAGATTTTTTTATTGCCAAAATAATATAAAAATGTCTCTGTAATCTTTTTGGAATCTAAGTCTGTATTTTGGTAAAGTTCTCTTTTAGCTAAAACATCTCTTCGAATTTTTTCTTTCAATATGACCTCCCAATTTTTGGAAGGTCAGGGCTGATAAAGGCTCCCACGAAGGCCGATGGGATAATTAGCTACATCTGAGCGTAGCCCCAATAGGTGGGAGCTCTCAATGTAATCCTCTCGAGCCTTATAAAAGGCTACCTGGGATGTACAGGATATTGAGCTCCCTTTTCGTTGTTTATAGCCCAGAAAAATCTACATTATCCCTGTCGAACCCTGCAGGTAAGCCTATTAAAGTATTTATATAAAAAATTTTATATACCAATTTCAGCTCCTGAGTCCTTCCTTACATTCTTAAACTAATATCAGGATAATATAATTTAAGCTTACTTAGTATATCTTCAACTAAAATGTTTAGTTCTTCATCAGAAAGGCTTTTTTCTGGATTATTAAACTCTACTTTAAAAGCTATGCTTTTTTTATCTTCATTAAGATAGTAAACATCAAAGAGTTTAATATCTTTTATATATACAGAAGATTTTAAGATACTATCCTTTAATTCTCCTGCTTTTACCTCTTTATCTACTACAAAAGCTAAATCTCTGTATGCTGATGGGTATTTAGAAAGTTCTCTAAATTTAGGTGTATCTTTTTCTAAATAGTAGGTATACAAATATCCTTCTTTTAAAGCTTCCGCTTCCTCTAATCCTCTTGAAACATACCTTAATTTTAGTTCAAAAATAAATGTATCTTTTGGAATTTCTAACTTTGTTGCTATCTCTGGGTGAATTTTACCTATATATCCTACGTTGTTTCCTTTGACGTATATGTTTGCAGATATATAAGGATGTAGATAATTTTCTAAATTTGTGTCAGTAAAATCATGGTTTTTTATCCCTAAGTAGTCTAATAGATTAGATAATACACCTTTTAATATTAAAAAGTCCCAATCTACATTTGTATTAAACTGTCTTTTTCCATCATTGTAAGAAAAACCATCTACAATTTTCCCAGAAACTAAACCACTTACTCTTATCTCTTCAAAATTTTGATAAAAAGCTGATGATAGTTCAAATATAGATAAATCCTTTCTTGAAAATCTTAAATTTTCTTTTAAGTTTTCAATTAAACTAACAGCAAGTCTATCTCTCATTACGCTGTGAGATTTTAAGATGTAGTTAACAATTTTTGTGTTTGGAATAGATGTTTTTAAAATACTATAGATATCTTCACTTGTAAATGTGTAGTTTACTACCTCTGTAAAACCATTGTTTAAAAAGTATGTTCTTACTTTGTTATCAAAATGCCAGTATTTTGATTTTTCAAAAGATGATACATCAATTTTTGGATATGTAGGATTAAAGTTATCATAACCATAAATTCTTGCAACTTCTTCAACTAAATCAATAGATCTTTCCAAATCGTAACTTCTAAAGGAAGGTATTTTAATGTTTAGAGTACCATTTTCTATAGTACAATCAATTTCTAATCTTCCTAAGATATCTTTAATTTCAGAATTATCTAACTTTTCTCCTAAAATTTTTTCTACATAAGAGGATTTAAGTATAACAGTTTTAGGTTGGTATGGTTTTAAATAAATATCCTTGTAGGATTCAATTGTTGATTCTTTAGATAGATTTAATATTAAATCTGCAGCTTTACAAGAAGCGTTAAATGTGTTTTCTATATCTACTCCTCTTTCAAATCTGTAAGATGAATCTGTTAGTATACCTAAACGTTTTGCTGTTTTTCTAACAGAAATTGGGTCAAATATAGCAGATTCAAGGATTATATGTTTTGTATTCTCATCAATTTTAGAATTTTCACCACCTATAATTCCTGCTATTGCAACAGCTTTTTTACTGTCTGCTATTACTATATCTGTTGATGATAATATCCTTTCTTCCCCATCAAGTGTAACTATCTTTTCTCCTTCCTTTGCATATCTAACAGAAAGATTTCCTTCTATCTTTTCATAGTCAAAAGCATGTAAAGGTTGACCTTCTTGAATCATTATGTAGTTTGTAATATCTACTATGTTGTTTATAACAGATATTCCAGATTTTAAAAGTTTTAATCTAATATCTAATGGGGAATCTTTAATAGTAATATTTTTAATTAAAATTCCTACATATCTGTAAACTTTATCTGTTTGAATAGATATATCAAGACTGTTGGTAGGAAGTGTTATATTTGGTTTATAATCTTTTCTTTTTAACCTAAAGATAGCAGCAATCTCTCTTGCTAAGCCTCTAACACTTAAAGCATCACCACGGTTAGGAGTAATTTCTATCTCTAATATATCTTCCCCAAGACCTAATATATAGTTTGGATCAGCACCTATTGGGGTACCATGGTCTAAAATAAATATTCCTTCTGATTTATCTTCTATCTCAAGTTCCTCTAAAGAGACCAACATTCCTTGAGATTCATAGGAGCCAAATTTGATAGGTTTTATCTCTTTTCCTAAGATTTTAGCTCCTACTTTTGCAAAGATAACAACATTTCCAGTTTTAACATTATCTGCTCCAGTTACGACCTGGTAGTTGTTTATTCCATCACTAACTTGGCAGATGTATAATTTATCTTTCTCTGGGTGTTTTTCTACAGATAAGACTTTTACAGTTGTTAAATTGGGAGTGTATTTTCCAAATTTAGATACAGCAGTTTCAATACCTGAAATATTTAGTTTTTCTGCAACTATTTCAGCTGGTAAATCTAAATCTACAAACTCTTTTATCCACGAGTAAGGAACTTTCATTCTATCCCCTTAAACTGTAGGTTAAATCTTAGGTCATTTGTAAATAAAAGTCTTATATCTGTAATTTGGTATCTAAGCATAGCTATCCTTTCTATCCCCAATCCAAAAGCGAATCCGGTGTACTTTTGAGAGTCAATGTTTACCTCTTTAAATACATTTGGATCAACCATTCCACAACCTAATATTTCAAGCCATCCAGTATTTTTACAAACTTTACATCCTTTACCACCACATACAGTACAACCTACATCTACTTCTGCTGAAGGTTCTGTAAATGGGAAATAGCTTGGTCTAAATCTAATTGGAATATTTTTCCCAAATATGTTTTCTAAAAATATCTTTAGTATACCTTTTAAATCTTTAAAAGTTATATCTTTATCTACCATCAAACCTTCTATCTGATGGAACATTGGAGAATGGGTAGGATCCATATCTTTCCTATAAACTCTTCCCGGTGCTACAATGGCTATAGGTGGTTTTCTTTTTAACATCGTCCTTATTTGAACTGGTGAGGTATGTGTTCTAAGAAGCATACCATTATTTAGATAGAAAGTGTCTTGCATATCTCTTGCAGGATGGTTTTCAGGTATATTTAGTTTTGTAAAGTTATACTCTTCAAACTCTATTTCTGGTCCACTTTCTATTGAAAATCCCATCCAGTTAAAGATTTCTGTTATCTCTTTTAGGGTAGTAATTACAGGATGAGGAGCTGAAGAATCAAACCACTGTTTTGGTAAAGTGATATCTATTTTTTCTTTTTTTAAAAGTTCTTCTAACTCTTTTTTTCTTAGGTTTTCTTCAATCTCTTTTATTTTTTCTTCTAAAAGCTCTTTTACACTGTTGGCAAGTTGCCCAACTTCTTTTCTTTCTTCTACAGATAAGCTACCTAAGGATTTTAGTACAGATGTTATCAAACCTTTTTTACCGAGGTATTTAATCTTAATATCGTTCAATGTTTTAACATCTGATATACTGTTAAGTTCTTTAGTAGCATCTTCTTTTATGCTTAGAAGTTGGGCTTTTATACTCAAGTTTTACTCCTTAAGCTGCTAATGCTGCCTTTGCTGACTCAACTAATTTAGCAAATGTTTCTATATCATTTACAGCTATATCTGCAAGTACTTTTCTGTCAAGTTCTATACCAGCTTTTTTTAATCCGTTTATAAACTGGCTATAGCTTAATCCATTTAATCTTGCTGCAGCATTTATTCTGGTAATCCATAGAGCTCTAAACTGCCTCTTTCTGTCTTTTCTATCTCTGTAAGCATAGTTTAAAGAGTGCATTACTTGTTCTTTAGCTCTTCTGTAAGACCTATGCTTTTGTCCGTAGTACCCTTTTGCTAACTTTAAAATCTTCTTTTTATGCTTTTTAGATGATGGTCCTTTTACTCTCATTAATCAATTACCTCCTTTTTATTTTTAAACATTGTTTGGTAAAAGTGCTTTAACTTTGTGTTCTAAGTTTGCTGGCACGTACTGTGACTTTCTTCCTTGTCTTTTTCTCTTTGAAGATTTTTTAGTGTTGTAGTGAGATACTCCACCTTTTGTGTACTTTACTTTTCCAGTTGCAGTAATTTTTAATCTTTTAGCAGCAGTTCTATTTGTTTTCATTTTAACCTTTGCCATAAAAAATCCTCCTTATCGAAAATTGTAAAAGATAATTATAACACATTTTAAAAATTTTTAAAATTATGGTATAATGTTTGTTCGTTTAAATTTTGATAGAAGGAGGAAAGATTAAATGATTCAGACAATACAATGGAACGCATTAACAAGAAAAAAGACAACAAAAAGTGAAATTAAAAATTACAGAAAGCAAGGTTATTTACCAGCAGAACTCTATGGGAAAGGACATCCAAATATATCTGTCTATATTAGCAAAAAAGCTTTACTTTCCAGACCTCATGGAAACTTCCTTATAGACCTTGTTATAGAAGGCGAATCTGAATCAAAACTTTGCATATTGAAGGATATTCAATATAGCTACTTAGGTGATGACCCTATACATGTAGATTTATATGAAGTAACCCAAGGTGTAGAGTTCGATATAGAGGTTCCAATAGAGTTTAGTGGAAAAGCAAAAGGAGTAGAAAAAGGTGGAATATTTGAAGCTCATATTCACTTTGTTTTAGTAAGAACTACACCAAAAAATATACCAGAGAAAATAGTTGTTGATGTATCAAATCTTGATTTAGGTGAAGTTTTACACGTTAGAGATATTGTGCTAACAGAAGGTGTTAAGATTATGACTCCAGGAGATGAAGTTGTAGCAGTAGTTTCTGAGCCAGAAGTAGAAGTAACTGAAGAAACAGAAGAGGAAGGAGCATAATCTTAATTGATTAAGGCTATTATAGGTCTTGGGAATCCAGGAGAAAAGTATAAAAATACACGTCATAATGTAGGTTTTATGGTTTGTGATCTTTTACTGGATTCTCTAAGATGTAACAAAAAGTATAAAGAAAAAGCTTTTTCTCATATACATGAGTGTGAAGATCATGATTTAATGGTAGCAAAACCACAAACTTATATGAATTTAAGTGGTAATGCTGTTTTAAACATTGTTAAAGATTTTAAAATAAAACCATCAGAAATATTAGTAGTTTATGATGATTTAGATTTACCACTTGGATCTTTTAGGTTAAGACTTAAAGGTTCCAGTGGTGGACATAACGGTATAAAATCAATAATTGGTATGTTAAAAACAGAAGAATTTCCACGTTTAAAAATTGGTATAGGAAGACCAGAAAGAAAGGAAGATATATCCGATTATGTACTATCACCTTTTACTAAAGAAGAGAAAATTATATTAGCTAAAGTTTTAGCTAATGCTAATGAATGTATTTTAAATGTGATAAAATATGGTGTAGAAAAATCTATGAATATGTGTAATAAAAATTTGATTTAACCCTTGCTTTCCAAATTAATTTGGAAGGCTGATTTATAAAAAATCATCCAAAAGGAGGTATAAATGAGACATTACGAGTTGGTTTTTGTGTTGAAGCCGACTTTATCTGATGAAGAGATAAAGTCAAAAGTAGAATCAGTTAAACAACTGATTGTACAAAATCAAGGTGAGATTTACAATGAAGAAAACTGGGGAAGGAAAAACTTAGCTTATCCAATTCAGAAGTTTAACTCAGGTTACTACTTCCTCATAAACTTTAAAACAGAAAATAGCAATCTTCCATCTCTTTTAGAGTATAATTTAAGAATCACTGAAGACGTTATTAGATTTTTAAATATGAAGATCAAATCTCCGAAAGAAGAAAATGAGGTAGCTGAAAATGCTCAATAAAGTTTTGTTGATAGGTAGATTAACAAAGGACCCAGAAGTTAGGTTTCTACCTAGTGGTATGCAGGTTTCCTCTTTTACTTTAGCTGTTAATAGAAGTTATAAGGATAAGTCTGGTCAATGGCAAGAAGAAACATACTTTTTTGATATAGAAACTTATGGAAATTTGGCGGAAAGAGTAGGTAAGCAGTTTTCAAAAGGATATCAGATATATTTAGAAGGTTCTTTAAGGCAAGATAAGTGGGAAACACAGGCTGGAGAAAAAAGAAATAAAATAAAGATTGTGGCAGATAAAATTTCTCTCTTATCTAAACCTGGTGAGCAAAAGAATGTTGCTATGAAAGAAGAAGATTTATCTATACCGCCAGAAGATTTAGAATCTGATGATGAAATACCATTTTAAATTTTAAAAGGAGGAATTAGAAATGGCAAACGTTGTACAAAATAAACCTTATATACAAAAAAGAAAAAAATATTGTAAATTCTGTGCAGAAAAGAAGGAACCAAACTATAAAGATTTAGAAATATTAATGGAGTTTATTTCTGAAAGAGGAAAGATTGTTCCAAAAAGAATATCTGGTACATGTGCAAAACATCAAAGAAGACTTGCTGTTGAAATTAAGAAAGCAAGACAGCTAGCATTAATACCTTATGTTATCGTTTAAGGAGGTGTAGAATATGAAGGTTATATTAGTTAAAGATGTTGAAGGTTGGGGAAGTTTAGGAGATACTATAGAAGTTAAAGATGGTTTTGCAAGAAACTATTTGATACCAAGAGGTTTAGCTTTACAATATACACAAGAAAATAAGAAGTTTATTGAAAATATATTAAACCAAAAAGCAAGAAAACTCGAAAGAGAAAAAGAAAAAGCTTTACAGTTAGCAAAACAGTTAGATGGTGTCGAAATAGAGATAAAAAGGCCTATTGGTGTTACTGGTAAGATGTATGGTTCTATAGGTACATCAGATATATCTGAAGCTTTAAAAGAAAAAGGTATAGATATAGAGAAGAGAAAAATAATGTTAAGAAGTCCTATTAGGAACCTTGGTAGTTATAATGTTCAAATTAGATTGCACCCAGAAGTTTCAGCTACAATAAAAGTTCACGTTCAACCAGAATAAATATTAAATTTTAGCAGGTAGGGTTTATCTTACCTGCTTTAAAAATGGTGTTGTAAATATGAAAGAAGATATTAATGATAGATCTCTTTTACCTCACGATGAAGAAGCTGAAAGGGCTGTCTTAGGAAGTTTAATAGTTCATACAGAGTTCGTAGACTCTTTTTTATCTAAACTAAAACCTTACGATTTTTTTAATCAGAATAATAGAATTGTATACGAAGCTATCTTTGAAATTGCAAACAATCGTGGACAATTAGATATTATTGTTATCAAAGACCTTTTATCTAAACAAAATAAATTAGATTTTATTGGTGGTTATAGTTATTTATTACAGTTGGCAGATGAAGCTGTACCGTTAGAAATAGCTTTTCAGCTTGTTTCTATTATTAAAGAAAAATCTACGCTAAGAGCTTTAATAGAAGCTTCTCAAAAGATAATCTCAAAAGCAAAAAAAGGTGATAGTGATATAAATACACTATTAGAGGAAGTAGAAAATATAATTTTTCAAATTACAGAAAATAAAGATAGTGTAGAGTACTATCATTTATCTGAAGTTTTAAAAGATACATTAAGGATGATTAATGACCTTGCGAAAAAAGATACAGTTATCACTGGTATTCCTACAGGATTTTATGATTTAGATAGATTAACTACTGGATTTCATCCTGGGGATTTGGTTATTGTTGCGGCAAGACCAGGAATGGGTAAAACATCTTTTGCCCTTTCAATTGTTCACCATTTAGCTGTTGAAAATAATGAACCTGTAGCTTTTTTCTCTTTAGAGATGTCAAGACATCAGATAGTGATGAGATTGTTAGGTGAAGAATCAAAGATTCCATTGAAAAAGATAAGATCTGGTTTTTTAAACAATGAAGAGCTTACTAAATTAACAGAAGTTTCTATTAAAATGATTAAGGCTCCACTTTTTATAGATGATACAGCATCTTTATCTATACTTGATTTAAAAGCAAAAGCTAGACGATTAAAAAAAGACCATAATATAAAACTGATTATAGTAGATTATCTACAATTGTTACATTCTCATAGAAGGACAGAGAATAGACAGCAAGAGGTAGCTGAAATATCAAGAGGTTTAAAAGCTCTTGCAAAAGAACTTGAAATACCTGTTATAGCTTTAGCACAACTATCAAGACAAGCAGAACTAAGGGCAGATAAAAGACCACAGCTTGCAGACTTAAGAGAGTCAGGTAGTATAGAACAAGATGCAGATTTAGTTCTATTTATCCATAGACAAGAGTACTATAAGAAAAATCCATCCCCTCAAGAGGAAGGACTTGCAGAGATTATTATAGCAAAACAAAGAAATGGTCCGACAGGAACTGTCCATTTAGCATTTATTAAAGAGATAACAAAATTTGAAAATTTAGCCAAAACAAGTGATAATATTGATGAAGCTTTGGAAGAAGAAGAGTATTATGAAAATGAATCTGAAGATGGAGTAGATTTTTAAATGGGCTGGTTGTTTAAATTAATAGAAAATACAGGGGAGATAACGCTATTTTTTATTAGGACGTTGATATCTTTTAAAAAACCTCCCAAGATAAAGCATATATTAAAGTATATGGAAGAGATAGGTGTAAACGCTGCACCTTTAATTATATTAACAGGATTTTTTACTGGTGGTGTTTTAGTTGTAGAAACATATCCTACCTTCCATAAGTTTAATGCAGAATTTTTGATGGGTGCACTAGTATCTCTATCTTTAGCGAGAGAGTTGTCACCTGTGCTTGTAGCTTTGTTAGTAATTGCTCGATCTGGTTCTGCTTTTGCTGCTAATATAGGAACTATGAGAATAACAGAACAGATAGATGCTCTTGAAGTTATGGCTGTTGATCCACTCCGTTATTTAGTTACTCCAAGACTTATTGCAGCAATTTTGATGGTCCCAGCATTAACTGTTTTTTCTTATGTTAGTGGTGTTATAGGTGGTTATTTTACTTCCGTTTATGTGTATGGTATTAACGAGTACATGTACTGGGAAAAACTTAAAGATTTTACGGAACTTAAAGATATATTTGGCGGTCTTTACAAATCTGCTGTTTTTGGAGCAATTTTAACAATTATTACTTCTTATTTTGGTTATATAACAAAAGGTGGTGCAGAAGGTGTTGGAAGGTCAACTACTATAGCTGTGGTAGTAGCATCAGTACTTATTTTAATTCTTGACTACTTCCTAACAGCATTGATTTACTAATGAAAGTTTTAGATAGTTATGTATATAAGAAATTATTAGTTTATCTTTTTATAGTTTTTCCCTCATTCTCTCTTTTATCTATCCTTGTTGAGTTTATAGATATTTTAAGAAAAGCTAAAAATATAGAGATTTCATCTATTTTAATATATATCTTAGCAAAACTGCCAGAAAATGCTTATTACATTATACCTATTTCATTACTTATAGCTATTTTCATACTTGTAAATGATTTGGTTAAAAGCAGAGAAATATACCCTATTATATTAAATGGTTTATCTATATTTTACATTAATAAAAAAATAGTATTATTTTCTCTTGTTGTTATAGTAGTTCAAATTATAAATTTAGAGTTTGTTATACCAAAAACAAATAAGATATATCAAAGTGTGTATCAGAAATTAAAAAATCATAAAGAAGAAGATTTTAAAGGTATAGCTTATAATATGTGGTTAAAACTCGATAAAAATCGTTTTCTTTATTTTGATTTCTTAAATTTAGATAAAAAAGAAGGTAATAATATTATCTATGTGGTTTTTGATGATGAATTTAATCCGGTTGAAAGGATGGAAGCTTCAAAGTTTAAGATTTTATCAAATGAAATAGAAGTATACCAAGCTAAGTTTGTAGTGTTTAATGTATTAGATAGTATAAAGTTAAACCAATTTGATAGAAAAGTTGTACCTATATTTATTGATACAGAAAATATAAAACGATTGATAAAAGAGAGAAAACCTGTATCTATATCTCAACTTTACAAGGTTGCAAAAGTTTCTCAAAAATATGGGTATGAATCTTCCTATTTTTGGAGTAGATTCTATCAGAAAGTTGCAACTGTGGTTGCTCCCTTTGTACTTACTGTTTTTATAATTGGTTTTATCTGGAGTATGAATAAGATATATATTGGAATATCTTTTATATTAACTATTATTTATTGGTATGGAACTTCATTTATATCTTCAGTTGCTGAAGTAGGTAATATTCCTTACTACTTCATTTTTACTTTTGATGTTTTGTTTACTCTTATTGGGATTTATAAAATGTTAAAAACAGAAATTAATTTAAGTTAGCCTGTTGCTTTTGGATAAGAACCTAATACTTTAAAGAAAGGTACATTGTTTTTAAACTCTTCTAATGTTTCTCTTATATTATCATATTCTACATGACCTTCTATGTCTGTAAAGAATATATAATCCCAAGCTTCCTTTTTCGAAGGTCTTGATTCAATTTTAGTCATATTTATTCTATTTCTATAAAGTGGTTCTAATGCTTTGTATAACGCTCCTACTTCATTTTTAACAGAAAAGATAAATGTTGTTTTATCATTTTTTGTTGGTTGTGGTATTTGGTTCCCTATTATTAAAAACCTTGTGTAGTTATGTAGATGTTTGTCTATTTTTCTTTCTAATATGTGAAGCCCATATATTTCTGCTGCAGATTCACTTGCAATTGCTGCAGATTCAAAGTCATCTTTTGCTATTTCTGCTGCTTTTGCTGTGCTTTCTACTTCAATAAGTTGAACATGGGGCATATTTTTAAGAATCCATTCTCTACATTCAGCAATGGCAAATTTATGACTGTATATTTTTTCTATCTCATTTATATTTGGATTTATACTCATTAAGTGTAGTGATATCTCAAGGATAACTTCCCCAATTATTTTTAAATCATACTCTAAAAACATATCAAGAGTGTAGTTAACTACACCTTCAATTGTATTTTCAACAGGAACTACACCAAAATGTGCTTTTTTCTTTAAAATTTCTTCAAAAACATCTTTTATTGTTGAAACAGGTATATGTTCAACAGCATGTCCAAAATATTTTAAGCTTGCTTGATGTGTAAATGTTGCCTTTGGTCCAAGGTATACAACTTTTATATTTTCTTCTATACTTCTACATGCAGATATTATCTCTCTAAAGATATGTTTAATTACATCGTTTGATAAAGGTCCATTATTTAACTTTTCTAATCTATTAAAGATCTCTTTTTCTCTACTTGGGACATATATAGGTAGATTGTTTTTTTTCTTTATCTCTCCAACTTCCTTTGCAAGTAATGCTCTTTTATTTAATAAATTTAGTATCGTTAAATCTATATTATCTATTTCATCCCTTAGTTTCTTAAGTTCTTCTTTATATTCCATGTTTATTCCTTGTGGTTAACTATTTTAAATAATGCATCGTATATATTTTTACTTCCTGCTACTATATTTCCAGATGATAGATCTTTTTCTCCATTAAAGTCAGAATATACTCCACCGGCTTCTTCAATAAGTAACACACCTGCTACTATATCCCATAATGATAGTTTCATCTCAAAAAATCCATCAAAAACACCTTCAGCAACCATTGCAAGGTCTATAGCAGCTGCACCTGGTCTTCTAACACCTGAAAAAGTAATCATCGCTTCCTTTAACATTTTAAGGTAATCATCTAGTTCATCTGTGTATCTAAAAGGAAAACCAGTAGCTACTACAGATTGTTCAATAGGTCTGTTTGATACTTTAATCTTATCACCATTTAAGTAAGCACCATAATCTTTAGCAGCCCAGTAGAGTTTATCTAGCATAGGTATGTATATACTACCTACTATAGGCATTTTTTTATCCATCAGTGCAACAGAAACAGCAAAAATTTCAAAACCGCAAATATAATTTTTGGTTCCATCAAGAGGATCTACTACCCAAACTAAATCGCTATATCCAAATTTTCCATCTTCTTCTCCTAAAAAAGCGTGATCTGGAAAATTTTTTAAGATATAACTTCTTATCCTTTCTTCAGACATTCTATCAACGTATGTAACAAAATCTTTTATACCTTTTGTTTCTATGTCAGATTTTTTTAACTTTTTAAAGTTTTCTTTTAGGACGTTACCACCTATAATGGCTGCTTCTTTTGCAACTTGTATATACTTTTCCATATTTAAACTCTTTTTGTAATAGCTTCAAGACATGGAAGTTGTTTTCCTTCCAATAACTCCAAAAATGCTCCACCACCTGTAGATAGATAGCTTATTTTATCTACAACACCTGCTTTATGTATTGCATAATCAGTATCTCCACCACCTGCTATTGATAATGCTGGAGATTGGGCAATAGTATGGGCAAGTTCAAATGTACCCATTTTAAATTTATCTATCTCAAATACTCCCATTGGACCGTTCCATACAATTGTTTGGGCATCTTTTATAATCTCTTTAATTAGCATTACAGAAGCATGTCCTATATCTAATCCTAACCATCCTGATGGTATCTCTTGCCATGCTACTTCTATAGCAGGTGTTTGCTCTGATACTGCTTGTCCACAGACAAAATCAACAGGTAGGTAAAATTTAACGTTCTTTTTCTTTGCCTTTTCTATTATTTCTAAAGATTTGTTTAGCATATCGTCTTCGACAAGAGATGAACCTATGTTGTAACCAAGAGCTTTTATAAATGTAAATGCCATTGCACCGCCAATAAATATCTTATCAACTTTATCAAGTAAAAACTCTATTACACCTAACTTTGATGAAACTTTTGAACCACCTAAGAATGCTATAACAGGTCTTTGAGGATTTAATAGAGCTTTCCTAAAATACTCTAACTCTCTCTCTAATAAAAATCCCATTACAACAGGTTGAATGTAATCTTTGATTCCATACATAGAAGCATGTTTCCTATGACATGTACCAAAAGCATCTATAACGTATATTTCTGTAAGTTTTGCTAAACTTTTTGCAAATTCTGGATCATTTTTTTCTTCCTCTTCATGAAACCTAAGATTTTCAAGTAAAACAATATCTCCTTCTTTCATAGACATTACGGTTTTTTCTACATTTTCACCTACACAATCAGGTAAGAATTTAACTTCTTTTTGTAATAATCTTTCTAATCGTTGTGCTACTGGATAGAGGGAATATTTTGGATTCGGTTTTCCTTTTGGTCTTCCTAAATGGGATGCTAAAATGATCTTTCCATTTTTATCAAGTAAATAGTTTATTGTAGGTATCGTTTCTCTGATTCTTACATCATCTTCTATATTTCCGTGTTCATCTAAAGGTACATTATAATCTACTCTAACAAAGACTCTTTTTCCTTTTACATCAACGTCTTTAAGTGTTAGGTAGTTATCAAACATAAACTCCTCCTTCATTTATAATTCTTCTTCACTATCTCCATCTATACTATCAAATAAAGTAAATCCGTCTATATCTAACCCTTTAATTTTTAATGCAGTTTCTCTTAAAAGTTCTAAATATGATGCTATTTCTCTAAATGAATCAAGCATAGCAGAAAGTTTTAGTACCTCTTCTGGTGTTAATTTCTTTTCGTATATTTTTATAGCTTTTTTTATTGCAGCTTTGGTAACTACAATTTCTCCTGCTTTTTTTTGCCATTCACTCCAAAATTCGTTAGTTCCAAGGGGGCTTTTTATTATGAACCTATCTAAATTTGTTATTTCTTGTGCTAAAAGCATCTCAAAGTCTGTGAATTTTTCCATGTTTACTACCTCATAAATTTATTCAATCCAGTAGTTTGGTGCTTCTTGTGTTATGTATATATCATGGGCGTGGCTTTCTCTTAAGCCGGCATTTGTAATTTTTATAAATTTAGTTTTTTCTTGTAAATCTTTTATGGTTTTACTTCCTGTGTAACCCATTCCAGACCTTAATCCACCTACCAACTGATAAACAACATCAGCTAAAGGTCCTTTAAAAGGTATTCTACCTTCTATACCTTCTGGAACAAACTTTTCAACATTTTCCTGTGAATATCTGTCACTACTAAACCTTGCTTTCATTGCTCCAAGGGATCCCATTCCTCTGTATACTTTATATGACCTACCTTGATAGAATATTCTATCTCCAGGTGCTTCTTCTGTACCTGCAAAAAGACTACCAAGCATTACTGTATCAGCACCTGCAGCAATCGCTTTTACTATATCTCCAGAATATCTTACGCCACCATCTGCAATAAGTGTTTTACCATACTTTTTAGTTACTTCAGCACACTTTGCTATAGCTGTAATCTGTGGAACACCTATTCCTGCAACAACTCTTGTTGTACATATAGAACCAGGACCTATTCCAACTTTTACTCCGTCTGCTCCTGCTTTAATTAAATCCTCAGCAGCTTCAGAAATAGCTATATTACCACCAATAACATCTAAGTTTGGAAACTCTCCTTTAATTTTTTCTACTGTTTCTAAGACTCTAACGGAATGCCCATGTGCTGTATCTACAACTATTACATCAACTTTAACAGACACTAATGCTTTTACCCTTTCCATAACATCAGGTCCAACACCAACAGCAGCTCCCACCCTCAATCTTCCAGCTGTATCTTTACAAGCATCTGGATATTTCTTTCTCTTTACGATATCCTTTATAGTTATTAATCCTTTTAAAATGCCATTTTCATCAACAACTGGCAGTTTTTCAACTTTATGTTTTTGTAGTATATCTATAGCTTCTTCTAATGAAATACCTTCTTTTGCTGTAACTAAAGGAGCTTTTGTCATAAATTCATAAACTGGTTTTTTGTAGTCTTTTTTATGTATAAATCTTAAATCTCTATTTGTTAGTATTCCAACAAGTTTATTTTCATCATCAACAACAGGAACACCTGATATTTTATAGATTGACATTATATTTAAAGCTTCTTGAACTGTTTGATTTGGTTTTATACTAACAGGATCAGTAATCATTCCACTTTCTGCTTTTTTTACCTTTTCTACTTCGTACATCTGATCTTCTATAGACATGTTTCTGTGTATAATACCTATACCACCTTCTCTTGCTAATGCTATAGCTAATCTATGTTCTGTAACAGTGTCCATCGCTGCCGATACTAAAGGTATGTTAACTTTTATATTTGGTGTTAAGTAAGAGCTAACATCAGTTTCATGTGGCAAAACATCAGATTTTTGTGGTAATAAAAGAACATCATCAAATGTAAGTGCTTCTTCTATTGGAAATGTAAGCAAAATTAAGACCTCCTAAGGATAATTTAAATTTATATTTTACCATATTTTGTGGTAAAATTGATATTATTTATTCTTTGGGAGGATTAATAATTGGCGAAAGTAAAAGCTTTGAAATGTAAAGAATGTGGAGCTGAATATCCTGTAGAACCTATCCATGTTTGTGAATTTTGTTTTGGACCATTGGAGATTGTTTATGATTATGAAGAGATAAAAAAGAATATATCAAAAGATAAAATAGAGAAAGGTCCCAAAAGCCTTTGGAGGTATATAGACCTTCTTCCAGTTGAAAATCCTACAGTTGGTTTATCTGCTGGTTTTACACCACTTGTAAAAGCTGAAAATTTAGGAAAACTACTTGGATTAAACAATTTATATATAAAAGATGACTCAGTAAACCATCTAACATTATCCTTTAAAGATAGGGTAGTAGCTGTTGCTCTTTCGAAAGCAAAAGAGTTTGGTTTTGATACAGCAGCATGTGCATCTACTGGTAATCTTGCAAATTCTGTTTCTGCACATGCAGCAGCTGCTGGTATGAAATGTTATGTTTTTATACCTGCAAATCTTGAGACAAACAAAATTATTGGTAGCTTAGTTTTTAATCCAGTTGTTGTAGCTGTTGATGGTAATTATGATGATGTAAATAGATTGTCTTCTGAAATTGCAAATGAATTTGGTTGGGCTTTTGTAAATATAAACGTTAGACCATTTTATTCAGAAGGTTCTAAAACACTTGCTTTTGAAGTTGCAGAACAACTTGGATGGAAAACACCAGATGTTGTAGTTACACCTCTTGCTTCTGGTTCTCTTTACACTAAGATATGGAAAGGATTTAATGAACTTATAGAAGTTGGATTAGTGGATGGAAAATTACCAAGGATGCTTGGAGCTCAAGCTGAAGGCTGCAGTCCAATATATCAAGCTTTAAAGGAAGGAAGAGATTTTATAAAACCTGTAAAACCAAATACAATAGCTAAGTCTATAGCTATAGGTAACCCTGCTGATGGTCCTTATGCAATAAAAGTTGCAAAAGAAAGCAAAGGAGATATACAGATAGCAACAGATGAAGAAGTAATAGAAGGTATTAAGCTTCTTGCAAAAACAGAAGGCATATTTACAGAAACAGCTGGTGGTACAACTATAGCTGTACTTAAAAAGTATGTAGAGATGGGAATGATAGATAAAGATGAAGTAGTTGTTGCATATATTACTGGAAATGGCTATAAAACTATGGAGGTTTTAGAAGGAAAGTTGGAAAAACCAATTCATATAAAACCATCTTTAGCTGAATTTAAAGAAAAAGTTATTAAAAAATCATAAGGAGGTTAAATAAATGGCAGTTACTGTAAGAATACCAACAGCTTTAAGAAGAATAACACAAGGACAAGGAGAAGTCCAGATTGCAGGATCTAATATAGCTGAACTTATTGAGAATTTAGAAAAAGAGTTCCCTGGTATAAAAGAAAGACTTGTAGATGAAAATGGAGAAATAAGAAGATTTGTAAATTTCTTTATAAATGATGAAGACATTAGATTTTTAAATGGCAAGGATACACAACTAAAAGATGGAGATGTAGTTGCTATTATACCGGCAATAGCTGGAGGATTCTAAAATGAACTCTATGAAAGTTAAACTTATCTATCCAGAAGATAAGATAAAGGAACCTATTTTAAGTAAAGTATGTAAAACATTTGATGTAGACTTAAACATAAGAAAAGCAAATGTCCAAGAAAAAATAGGTTGGTTAGAGTTAGAGATATTAGGAAAAGAAGAAGAAATAGAAAAAGCTATAAACTTTTTAATTCAAAATGGTATCGAAGTCCAACCAATAGAAGGGCAGGTTTTTACTGAATAAATGGCTAAAAAAATAGCTATAGTAGATATAGGAACATACTCTATACGAATGTTAATAGTAGCCATCCATAGTGATGGCTATTTTGATGAAATCCTTTCTTTAGGTAGGATTACAGCATTAGGTAGAAAACTTAAAGATACAGGATTTTTATTAAAAGAAGCAATGGAAGAAACCTTAGCTGTTTTAAAGGAGTATGTTTTAATAGCAAAAGAATATAAAGTAGATAAAATTATAGCGGTAGCTACACAAGCTTGTAGAGAAGCAAAAAATGCCGGTGATTTTATAGAAAATGTTATAAATTTAGGTATAGATGTAAGAATAATATCTGGAGAAGAAGAAGCAAAACTATCTTTTTTAGCAACATCAAAAGCTTTAAATATAGAAGAAAACTTTACAGTTATAGATCAAGGTGGTGGAAGTACTGAATTTTCTTATGGGAATAAAGACAATATAATATACTCAATATCTTTTCCTTTTGGTATAGTAAATCTTACAGAAAGATTTATAAAATCAGATCCACCAAAACCAGAAGAACTTCAAAATATGAAAGATTTTATAAAAAATCAAATACAAACTGCATATGAAAACATGAAAGATACAAAAAAACTTGTAGGACTTGGTGGAACTATTACTACAGTTGTTGCCCTTGAGTACAACATATACCCTTATGATTCAAAAAAAGTCCATGGTAAAACATTAACATACGATACTATTACAAAATGGCTTGAAAAATTAGCTTCAATGACATTAAACAAAAGAAAAGCTATTCCTATGATAGAAGATAAAAGGGCAGAAGCTATAGTTTCAGGTATAGAAATATTCCAAACAGCTATGGAAGTGTTTAATAAAGATGAAATTACTGTAAGTGAGTGGGGATTAAGACACGGTATTGTTTTTGAAAATTTGAAGAATTGATATATCATATTTCCTATGAAAAAAACATTTAATTTAAAATCAACATTTAAACCAACTGGAGACCAACCAAAAGCTATAAAACAGCTTTATGAAAATCTAAAATCTGGTGTTAATGAACAAGTTTTGCTTGGGGCAACAGGTACAGGTAAAACCTTTACAATAGCAAATCTAATTGAAAAGTATAGTAAACCAACCTTAATAATATCCCATAATAAAACGTTGGCAGCTCAGTTGTATAGAGAAATTAAAGAGATATTCCCTGACAATGCTGTAGAATACTTTGTTTCTTATTATGACTATTATCAACCAGAAGCTTACATACCACAAAAAGATCTATACATAGAAAAAGACAGTGCTATAAACGATTCTATTGACAGGTTGAGACACTCTGCTACAAGAAGTTTGATAGAGAGACAAGATACTATAGTTGTTGCTTCTGTATCTTGTATATATGGTCTTGGAACACCAGAATTTTATGAGAAACTTAGACTTCAAATATATAAAGGAATGGAGATAGATAGACAGACATTTTTAAAGAAACTTGTCGAACTTCAATATCAAAGAGATGACTTTTCATTAAAAAGGGGGACATTTAAAGTAAAAGGGGATACAATAGAGATTTTACCAGCTTATACAGAAGACATTATTATAAGGGTTGAGTTTTTTGGAGATGAGATCGATTTTATCTCTGAGATAGATATATTTAATAGAGATATAAAAAGAAAATTAGATAGAACAGTTATATTTCCAGCAAGTCATTACGTAATTCCAAGAACAGATATGATTGAAGCTATAAAACAGATACAAAAAGATTTAGAAAAAGAAGTAGAAGAGTTTAGAAAAGCTGAGAAAGAAATAGAGGCAAACAGATTATGGCAAAGGACAAACTATGATATAGAGATGATGTTAGAAATTGGAACATGTAAAGGAATAGAAAATTATTCACGATACTTTGATAGAAGAAAACCAGGAGAGCCGCCTTACACACTTATTGATTACTTTCCAGAGGACTTTTTACTTATAATAGATGAATCCCATGTTACTATTCCACAGATAAAAGCTATGTATAATGGAGATTTATCAAGGAAAGAAAACTTGGTTAAATATGGATGGAGAATGAAATCAGCTTATGACAACAGGCCTTTAAAATTTGAAGAATTTATCAGTAAAATACAGAAAGCTATTTATGTATCTGCAACACCATCCCAATGGGAGATAGAAAAGTCAAAAGGCATTGTTGTTGAACAGATAATAAGACCAACAGGATTACTTGACCCCATAATTGAAGTAAAGAAAACAGAAGGACAGATAGATGACCTTATGTCAGAGATTTGGAAAATAAAAGAGAGAAATGAAAGGGCTCTTGTTATAACACTTACAAAAAAGATGGCAGAACATTTAGCAGATTATCTACAAGAGAGAGATATAAAAGCTGTATACCTTCATTCAGAGATTGATACAATAGAGAGAGTTAAGATTATAAAAGATTTAAGGGAAGGAAAGTATGATGTTATTGTTGGAGTAAATCTTCTAAGAGAAGGTCTTGATATGCCAGAAGTTTCCTTAGTTGCAGTATTAGATGCAGATAAACAAGGATTTTTAAGGTCTAAAACAGCTCTTATACAAACAATAGGAAGATCCGCAAGAAACGTAAATGGAAAAGCAATCTTATACGCTGATAAATTAACCCCAGCTATGATCGAAACAATAGAAGAAACAAACAGAAGGAGAAAGATACAGCAAGAGTACAATGAAAAACATGGTATAACACCAAAAACAGTATCAAAGGAAATAAAAGACCTTATCTCTTTAGAAGAACTTGGAATATTAGAGTTATATCAACAACTGCCAGATGATATAACATCAGAGGAAGATTTATTAGAGAAAATATCTAAACTTGAAAAGCAGATGTGGGAATACGCTAAAAATTGGGAGTTTGAAAAAGCTGCAGAAATAAGGGATAAGTTGGAGAAACTTAAAAAGTTAGCTACTGTTTTATAAATTTAGATATAAATATCAATATGTCCATCACTTTCTTCTTTTTTTTCAACTTCTTCATTTTCAGATGTAGTTTCTCCTTTTTTCTTCTTTCTTCTTATAAACTCTTTTTTTATAATCTCTTTATCAGATATTGATTTAACCTCAAAAGTTCTTTCAATTTTAAAATCATCCATAACACTTTACCTAAATTAGTTTTTGTTTTAAATTTATGATAAAATTAAAAAAAAACAAATCAAAGGAGAAAAGATGAAAGAGTTTATCCTTGACGCAAGAAATATACCTAAACATATAATTACAACAGCTATAGAATCTGGTGTTGATTATATACTCATAGACGAAAATCAACAAAATGAGATAAAGAAATTAGGAAGAGTGAAACTTATTATTAAAGACAAAGAGGGAAATTTAACAGAGGATTTTGTTATTGTAAAAATAGAAAATAAAGCAGATGAAGAAAAAGCTGCAAATTTAGCAAAAATGGGTAAAAAGGTTATTGTAGAAACTACAGATTGGACCATCATACCATTAGAAAACCTTATAGCACAATCACCAAATATTTATTCTATCGTAAAGAATGCTGAAGAAGCAAAAACATCTGTTGGAATTCTGGAAAAAGGCATAAAAGGTGTTGTTTTAAAAACAGATAATATAAATGAAGTTAAAAAAGTTGCTAAAGTGTTAAAAGAAGAAAGTGAAAAATTGAATCTTGTAAAGGCTAAAGTTATAAAAATTGTTCCTATAGGAATGGGTGATAGGGTAGCTGTTGACACAACCTCTATCTTAAAACGTGGAGAAGGGATGTTAGTTGGAAACTCATCAGCAGGAATGTTACTTGTCCATGCTGAGACAGAAGAGTCTGAGTATGTTGCAGCAAGACCTTTTAGAGTAAATGCAGGTGCAGTCCATATGTATACAAAAATACCAAATGGAAAAACTACATATCTAAGTGAACTTTCTGCTGGAAAAGAAGTTATAGTTTATGATTATCAAGGTAATGGTAGAGTTGTTTATGTTGGTAGGTCTAAGGTAGAAAGAAGACCAATGTTGTTAGTTGAAGCAGAGTATGAAGGTAAAAAACTCTCAGCAGTTTTACAGAATGCAGAAACAATAAGATTAGTAAAACCTGATGGTAGCCCAATATCTGTTGTAGATTTAAGAGTTGGGGATGAAATTTTAGGTTATGTAGAAGAAGCAGGTAGGCATTTTGGTATGAAGGTAGAAGAAACAATATTGGAGAAGTAGCCATGAAAACATCTTACAAAGTAGGTTTATTTGTTCTTATAGTCTCAATTGTTACAGGGTTTTTGATTATAAAGTTTAGTGGTAAAGAATTCGGACAAAGCTTTAAAAGTTATTATGTTTACTTAGATGATGCTCAAGGACTTTCAAAAGGTGCTGATATTCAAGTTAAAGGTGTAAAAGCTGGAAAAGTAGAAGATATAACTTTTGAAAATGGAAAAGTTAAAGTTTTACTTCATATTAAGGAAGAAGTTCCAGTATACACAGATGCAACTGTAACTATAAGAACATACGGACTTATGGGAGATAAGTATATATATATTGAACCAGGAAATTCCAAATCTGGTTTACTTGCAGAAAATCAGATTATACAAAGTACATCAAAAATAGCATCTACAGAAGAGATGGTTAATCAGGTCCAAATTTCTGCCCAAAAATTTACAGAGCTTATGGATAATCTAAATGAAGCAGTAGGAGAAGATAAATTAAAGAAACTTATAGAAGATTTTGATAAATTTGCATACAATGCAAATGATGTAGTAATAGAAAATAAAGAAGATATAAGACAAGCTATAGAAAACATAAGACAGATAACAGCAGAAATTAGAAAAGAACTTCCAAATATTGTTGAAAATTTAGATAAAACGTTGGAAAATACAAAAAATATTACAGCAGAAAATAGAGAAGATATTAGAAAGTTAATATCAAGCTTAAAAGATTTATCAATTTCTTTAAAAGAGAAAGCACCAAAAACACTTGACTCTATAGATAAAGCTGCGTCGCAAGTAGAACAGGCAGTTGCTGAAAATAGACAAGATTTAAAAATCTCTATAGAAAACATAAGGAAAGCATCTAATAACTTAAATCAGCTTCTTACTAAAATCAATGAAGGTAAAGGAACTCTCGGAAAATTAGTTAACCAAGATGACCTTTACGATAATGTAAATGAAGGTATAAAGTCTTTGGCTCAGCCTTTTAAAGTAGTAAAAGAATCAGAACTTGAAGTTATAATGCAAGGAGAAAAACATACAGGTAATGAAGATTCAAAAGCAGGGGTAGCATTTAGATTTATTCCATCAGATGATAGATACTATTATCTTGGTGTATTATCCAATTCTCAAGGTTATGTTGATAAAAAAGAAGAAGTTACAAATACTGGTATAACTACAACCTATGTAACGAAAAAGTATGGTATTTTGTTTGACCTACAGTATGCAAGAAAAATACTAAACTTAGGATCTAATCAACTTTGGTTAAGATTTGGTATAAAAGATTCTTCTGCTGCAATGGGAGCAGATTTAGTAATATCTTCAAACTTAAAGTTAACATCAGATTTATATAGATTTAACAGAAAAGATTTAATAAATGAACCAAACAATCCACAGTTTGATATTGGATTTGAGTATAAGTTTAGTGGTTATCCTATCTTTGTTAAAGCTGGTACATCAGATATACTCAATAGTTCTGTAAGAGGATTCTATATAGGTGGTGGATTTGTATTTACAGATAACTATCTTAAATATTTAATTGGAAGTTTGCCTAAAGTAAAATAAGGAGGCCAAAGTATGCGAAGAGATAAGGTTAATATAAATATTTCAGAAGAATTAAAGAAGATAGACATATTTAAAGAGTTAAAAGAAGAAGATTTAGATAAAATAGAACGTTTCTTTGTAGCAAAACAGTATAAAAAAGAAGATTATATATTCTATGAAGGAGACAAAGAACCAGGTATTTACTTTATTATAGAAGGTCTTATAAAGCTGATAAAAGAAACAAATGAAGGTAAAACTGTTATCTTAAGATTAGCAACAAATGGAGAAAGTTTTGGATGGCTTATAATGAAAGATTCCAAACCAACAAGTACATACACAGCTCAAGCACTTATAGATTCAAAAGTTCTATATATATCAAACCAAGATTTTTTGAAACTTCTTTTAATGTATCCAGCTTTAGCAGTTAGAATTACTTGTGATCTAACAAAGAAAATACTTGAAGCATACGATAGATTAAAAAGTTTAGCAGTAGAAAAAGTGGAAGGTAGGATAGCTACTTTACTATTGGAACTTGTAGATAAGATAGGTAAAAAAGAAGGGGATAATATTGTAATAAATGCTCCTATAACAAGACAGGATATAGCAGAGATGGCTGGAACCACTGTAGAGACAACAATAAGAGTTATAAGTAGATGGAAAAAAGAAGGAATTTTAGATACAGAGAGGGGGAAAATAGAGATATTTGATATAGATTATTTACAGGATATAATTAGCTAAATATCACCATCATCGCATTTTAAGTTTTTTGGTATAATAATATATTAATATTAATATATTCTAATAATCTTATAAGAGGTAAGATATGAGAAAAAAATTATTAGTATTTTCTTTGGTTGCTTTTAGTAGTTCCTACGGAAAAGAAATAACACTAGAAGAAGCTATTAAAACAGGTGTTGAAAATAATTATGAAGTTAAAGCTACGGAGAATTTACTAAAATCTAAAGAGTATCAATATGAAGCTGCCAAAGGAATGAGATGGCCTTCGATAAACTTCTCAGAGATGTTTATGAGAACAAATGAACCTGGATTTGCAATGTGGAATACTATGAGTCAAAAAAAGTTAGATTTTATGACTTCTTCAAAGTTTGTTGACATGACAGCATTAAGTCAGATGGGATTTCCGCCGTTACCACCGCCTTCATATCCAGAAATAAATGCTTGGAAAACTAAATTAGAGTTAACAGTTCCCATATATACTGGTGGAAAGTTATCAATAGGAATAGATATGCAAAGGAGAGATTATGAAGCTACAAAGAAAGATTTAACAAGGGCGAAAGAAAAGGCTATTTACGATATATCAAAAGCTTACTATGGAGCACTTCTTGCAAAAGAAGCTATAAACCTTGCAAACCAAGCTTACAAAGATGCAGAGAAACATTATAATACAGCAAAAAGTATGGTAAAAAATGGTTTAGCTATACCTGCCGATGAATTAAGAGCGAAAGTTTTTCTCTCAGATATGGCAGCAAAAATCAAAGAAGCAGAAAACAACTATATGATTGCAAAAAGAGGTCTTTTACTTGCTATGGGATTAGATAAGACAGACCCTTCAGAAATAGATGTAGTAGGTCATTTAGTTTGTGAAGAAGTAAAAGAATCATTGGAAAACTATCAAAATTATGCTATGTCTCACAGATCTGATTTAATAGCTGTAAAGGAAAAAGTGAAAATAGCAGAGAAAATGGTAGCTTTCAATAAAGCTGATATGTATCCAACAGTTGGAGCTTTTGCATCTTATGAGCTAAACGATGGAAAATGGGCCCTTGGTAATGAGGGAAAGTGGTGGATGGCTGGTGTAGCTTTAAACTGGAAGATATTTGATGGTTTGCAATCTTTTAATAGATATAAAAGTGCGAAAGAAAGTTATAACCAATACAAACAACAGGAAAAAGGATTTGAAGAATATATAAAATTTAGTGTATATAAAACTTATAGAGATTACAATACAGAAAAAGAAAAGTTAAAAACAGCTATAGATAATCTTAAGTATGCAGAAGAGATACTAAAGATTACAGAAGTTAGATATAAAAACCAGCTTGCATCTATGATAGATTTACTTGATACGCAAACAATGTATAACAAAATAAAGTTTGATAAATCCCAATCTGAGTATAACTGTAAGTTATCTGTTTTAGAGTTAAACTATCAAAGTGGGAAACTTATTGAAGAAAGCTTAAAGAGAGGAGAGTAAAGATGAAAATGAATCAGCCTTTAAAGTTTATTCTCTTTTTTGTATTACCTATAACTGTTTTTATCTTATGGCTTGGAGGATTTTTATCCCATAGAACACCACCAGGAGAAAGTAAAGAAGTTAAAGTAGTATCAAACCTTCCTGTTATGGATGTTCAACTACAAGAAACACCAATTTACTACAAAGCAGACGGTATGGTATCAGCAGAAAATAATGCTAAAGTATCTACAAAATGGATGGGAAGAATACTAAAGATTAATGTTAAAGAAGGAGATTATGTAAAAGCAGGCCAAGTACTTGCAATTTTAGATGATGCTGAAATTAAGCAACAAAAAAATGAAGCTTTAGCAGGTTTTGAGGAACTTTCAAAAGCAAGAGAAGAAGCTTTAGCTGCAAGAAAGGCAGCATTAGAAAACTATGAATTTGCAAAAAGAACATATGAAAGATTTAGAAATCTCTATCAAGAAAATGCAGTCTCAAAACAACAACTTGAGGAGATAGAAACAAAGATGATAGCTACAAAATCAATGGTAGAACAAGTTGATGCAAAACTTGCACAACTTCAAGCAAAAGAATCGCAGGTGAAATCTAAAATTGCTCAAGTTGATATAATGGCTGGATATGCTGTAATAAGAGCTCCTTTTGATGGTTATGTTTTGAAAAAGATGAATGATGAAGGTGATATGGCAGCTCCAGGTATGCCAATATTTATAATAGGAGAGAAAAAGTTAGAATTTATAGCTAACTTAGATGAATCACTTTTAGATAAGGTAAAAGAAGGAGATAATGTAAAAGTAGATTTAAATGGAAAAATCATTGAAGGTAAAGTTATTGAAAAAAATCCTAATATAGACCCAATGAATAGAACATTTAAAGTAAAAGTAAGTATTGGATATAGTGAAAATCTAACATCTGGAATGTATGGTAAATTGATTATACCTATTGAAAAATCTCAAAAAATAGTGATACCAAAATCTGCTATATTTAAATGGGGGCAACTTAATGCTGTATATGTTGTAGGAAAAGATAATATTATAAGATTGACATATGTGAAACTTGGAGAAGATTACGGTGATACTGTAGAAATAATATCTGGTTTAAAAACTGGAGATAAAATCATACAATCAAACATAGAAAAAGCTTGTGATGGCTGCAGGTTAGGAGGATAATAATGGAGAATCTTGGACTTGCAGGGAAAATAGCAAAGTACTTTTTAAACTCAAAATTGACACCTCTACTTGTGTTGGCTTCTTTACTTCTCGGATTTTTTGCAGTTTTTACAACATCAAGAGATGAAGAACCTCAAATCGTAGTTCCAATGATAGATATTATGGTACCTTTTCCAGGTGCAAAATCTCAAGAAGTAAACAACCTTGTTACAAAACCACTTGAAAAATTAATGTGGGAAATACCAGATGTAGAATATGTTTATTCTTATGCAGGTGATGGTTTTGGTATAGTTACAGTTAGATTTAAAGTAGGAGCAAATCCAGAGGCTAGCTTAGTTAAACTTTATAGTAAAGTTATGTCAAACTACTACAGAATGCCTCAAGGAGCTATGGACCCTATAATAAAACCAAAATCTATAGATGATGTTCCTATACTTTCTATTACATTACATAGTTCAAATTACTCATCTTATGACCTAAGAAGAATTGCAGAAGTTGTTGAAGATGAGATAAAACAGCTATCAAACATTTCAGAAACTACTATAATAGGTTCTAAACCAAAAGAAATAACTATTCACTTTGAACCTGCAAAATTAAATGCTTATAACATTATGCTTCCTCAAGTAATTCAAGCAATACAAAATGCAAATGTTTCCTTACCTTCTGGAGAGTTTGATAAAGATAACTACAGATATAAAGTTAGAATAGGTCAGTTTTTAAGAAATAAAGATGACGTTGAAAATGTTGTAATAGCCGTTTATAACAACAGCCCTATAAGAATAAAAGATGTAGCCAAGGTAGAAGAAGGTGAATTTGAGATAGAAAACTATGTTCAGTTTGGTTATGGAGAAGCATCTAAAGATAAAAAAGATAATCCAGTCGAAAATGCAGTATCTATAGCAGTTGCTAAAAAAACAGGTAGTAACGCTGTTGTTGTTGCTGAAAATGTTATAGAAAAACTAAATGATATGAAAGGTAAAGTTATACCTTCTGATATAAACTTTACTATTACAAGAAACTATGGAGAAACAGCATCAGAAAAAGCAAATGAACTTATAGAACACTTACTTATAGCTACTTTTTCTATAGTTTTACTTATAGCTGTTACACTTGGATTTAAAGAATCATTAATAGTTGCTGTAACAATTCCTGTAACATTGGCAATAGCTTTATTTTTAAGTGAGATGTACGGATACTCTTTAAACAGGGTAACACTTTTTGCTCTTATATTCTCAATAGGTATTCTTGTAGACAACTCTATCGTTGTACTCGAGAATATACACAGATGGTTTTCTATGAGAAAAGTTTCTCAAGAAGATGCAGCTGTTATAGCTACAGATGAAGTTGGTAATCCTACTATACTTGCTACCTTTGCTGTTATTGTTGCACTACTTCCTATGGCTTTTGTAACCGGTCTAATGGGGCCATATATGAGACCAATACCTATAAACTCATCTGTTGCTATGTTTTTCTCAATGCTTTTAGCATTTATACTAACACCTTACTTAGCTTTAAGATGGTTGAAACATGATGAAAAGCATGAAAGTCCAGAAGCTTTAGGAAAAGAAGATGAAGCAAGAGCTGGAGTTTTAGTAAAACTGTTTAACAAAATATATATGCCTCTATTCAATAGTAGAACTAAAAGATGGCTTTTCCTTGGATTTGCTGGTGGTTTACTTGCTTTATCAGTTGTTTTACTTGTAACAAGGGCTGTTCTTGTTAAGATGTTACCTTATGATAATAAAAGTGAACTTCAAATTGTCTTAGATATGCCTGAAGGAACTACTTTGCAAGAAACTTATAAAGTTACAAAACAGATAGCAGATTATATTAAAAATATAAATGAAGTTAAGAATTATGTTATTTATGTAGGTCAACCTGCACCCTTTGATTTTAACGGATTAGTTAGACATTACTATTTAAGAGAATCTCCAAATTTAGCACAAATTCATATAAATCTTGTAGGTAAACACGATAGGAAAGCACAGTCTCATGAAATAGCTGAAAGGATAAGGGATGAAGTTGCCAAAATTGCTAAAATGAATGGAGCTAAGTATGTTGCTGTAGTTGAACCACCACCAGGACCACCAGTTTTATCTCCTATTGTTGCAGAAGTTTATGGCCCAGATTATAAAGGTCAGTTAGCAGTAGCCAACGAAATAAAGAAAATATTTGAAAGTACACCAGGCATAATAGACGTAGGAATATATGCAAATTACTTTCAGAGAGAATACCAGATAGATATCGATAGAGAAAAAGTTAAAAGATATGGACTATCTGAAGATGTAATTGTAAAAAAAGTTAGAATAGCTTTAGCAGGTCATAAAGTAGGCTTGATTCATTCTTCTGATGATATAAATCCAGTTTCTATTGTTGTGAGATTAGATGAAAAATATAGAAGTAGTATTGAAGATATTCTTTCTATGAAAATACCTACTCCTACAGGTGGTATTCCACTGAATGCTTTAGTAAATGTAAAACTATCAACATCAGAAAGTGATATATATAGGAAAAATTTACAACCTGTAGTTTATCTAATAGCAAATGTTAACGATAAGGTAGGTAGTCCAGTGTATCCAATACTTGATTTATGGGATAAAATTAAAAACATAAAAACACCGGATGGTAAAGGTGTAGGACAACTTTTAACACATCAACCAACATTTACAGATAGGTACTATCTAAAATGGGATGGAGAATGGCAAGTTACTTATGAGACATTTAGAGATATGGGTATCGCTTTTGCTGTAGCTATTGTAGTACTGTATATACTATTAGTTGGTTGGTTTAAATCTTTTAAAATGCCAGCTGTTATAATGTCACCTATTCCTTTTACATTAGTTGGTATAGTTCCAGGTCATCTTTTAATGGGAGCATTTTTTACGGCAACTTCTATGATAGGTTTTATAGCATTAGCAGGTATAATCCTAAGAAATTCTATACTACTTGTAGAGTTTGCAGAGCAAAAACTAAAGGAAGGTTTATCTTTAGAAGAAGCTTTACTTGAAGCTGGAATTGTTAGAACAAGACCAATTTTATTAACGGCAGCTGCTATTGTTGTTGGTGCATTTGTTATTATCTTTGACCCAATTTTTAATGGTCTTGCTATAGCATTAATATTTGGTACTATAGCATCTACACTTTTAACGTTAGTTGTTGTACCTGTTTTATACTATATGATAGTTGGAGAGGAAAGAAAATTACATCTATGTCCAGCAGTCCCGATAGATAGTAAAAAAGAAGAATGTTAATTTGTAATGACCGGTGGCTATAGCTACCGGTTTTATCAGAAAGTTTTTGAAGAAGCTTGGTTTTTTTCTTTAAAATCCATTAGATCAAAAAATTAGTATTGAATGTGAATAAATGTAAGAATTAAAGATTGAAGATTGAAAATGAAAAATGCATTTTCATTTAATCTAATCCATCAAAAACGTTCTTAATCTTCTATTCTTATTTTTAATTAGATAATTTTATCAAATCCATTACAAATCTCTATAAACCCTATAAACTCCATAAACCTTATAGATTATAGTGATTGTGAATATTAGATTATTTTAATTCAAAAATCAATTAAAAAGCCACTATCACATTTCACTGTCACTTCTAACTAAATATTTTATATCTTTCAACTAGCTGGAATTGATGTTAACTATATTCTATTAAAATAGAAAAAGTATCCTAATCTAAGCTATTAAAACCCTTTTCCTTTTATAGATAGAAGTGGTCAATTTATAACTC
>JBBIPN010000008.1:0-31607 GCA_037442825.1 Sulfurihydrogenibium sp.
TATCTTGAATTTTTTCTACAGTTGGTATCTCATCTTCTGATAGTCTTGATTGAAGTTTATTTAAAACAATTTCTGTCAGTCTTTTTGTTTTTTCCTTATTTTTTTCTCCAACAGATATCATTGCTTTCCATATAGCATTTTCTATCTTTGTAATATCAAAATCTACAATAGAACCATCCCTTTTGATTACCTTATAAATCATTTTTATCCCCCTTCATGCTAAATATAAGATTTTTATTTTAAATTATCAACTATGATTTAAGTCATTTTATTTTAATAATAATATATATGAGAATAAATCTCAATTAAAATTGGAGGCAAAAAAATGTCTGCTTTGGATATTAATAAGAAAATAGATGTTTTAACAAAGGATTATTTAAAAATCTTAAATAGATTAAATGATGGTCATTTAAAAATAGAAGCCTTTAAAACGTACTATGAAATGTTAGAGCTAATAAAAGTTTTAAAAGAGGAAGAAATCTTAAAAAAGTAGAATTAGTACTCTTCCCCTTGCCACATACTTTTTTCAAATCTTACTACTTTGTTTCTTCCTAATTCTTTTGCTTTATATAAAGCAACATCTGCATATTTTATACATTCCCAAATTTGATTTGTATCAATAGGAAATTCTGCAACACCAATACTTACAGTTTTCTTTAATGTGCCTCCAGGAAATTCAATGAATCTACCTTCTACATTTTTTCTTATTTTTTCTGCAACTTTTTCACTAAATCCTGGCTGTACATCCATTAAAAGTACAAGGAATTCTTCACCACCCCATCTGATAACATAGTCAGACTCTCTGATACTTTTTTTGATAGTATCAGCAACAGTTTTTATTACTTTATCTCCCACATCGTGTCCATAAGTATCATTTACCTTTTTAAAGAAATCAATATCTATCATAAGTATACCAAGTGTTGAATTTCTTCTAAGTATTTCTGCTGATAATTTTTTTGATATCTCTTCAAAAAATCTTCTATTGTATAAGTTTGTAAGAGTGTCTTTCAAGGTTTGTTCTTTTAAAATCTCCATGTATGTTTTTGCTTCTAAAACTGGAGCAGTTTCTGAAAGATAACTTTTTATGTATGGAATATATAGATTTATTAGATCATTATTTTCTTTCTCGTAAACAATCTGTAGAATATTTCCTATATGTCCTCCTGTATAGACAGGTATACAGTAATGGTTATATCCATTATCTCCACCACATTTTGTAAAAGAAGGACATATACAATCAAACTCCCTTGAATCTACATCTACGCCTGTTCTTTTAGCTCTACATTCGTTTGCATCTTTTAAAATTGTCTCATTACACCAATTTTCTTCTCCAAGTTTAAAAGCTATTTTCATTGTGTTTTTATTTTCATCAACTTCATAAAAAGTTCCCCTATTAAATCCCATGTAGTCTTTTATAGTATAGTGTATTCTTTTGTATACTTCTTCTTTTGATGGATCTTTTTCAATTACCCTTTTAAATTGGTAAATTTTTAAAAGTTCACTAACCATTTTTGATGTATCTTTCAACGCATTGCCAGATTTATTTAATGTATATCCTATTATATATTTTATGTTTGATTCTATTTCTTCTAATGTTTTTGACAGCGTTTTAAATGTTTCATTCATTTTTTTGCTTACACTCCCAGATTCATCATCTGTTCTTATTGGAATATTATCTGAAAAATCACCTTCTGCAGCTTTTTCTAAATTTTTTTCTAAATCTTCCATAGTTTTTATATAAGGTTCGAAAAATTTAGCCATATAATATCCAAAAAGTATAACTATAAAAGTAACAATAATAAAGAATATAGCTGTGATTATAATTCCAACATTCCTAATAAGTGTTATATCTATAGATACACTAATGGCACCTAAAACTTCACCTTCTTTAGCTTGATGACAGTTAAGACAGTTTATACCTTTATAAACTTCTGCTTTGTAAGGTATTATTACTTTATAAACTACAGATTTTATACCTTCATCTAAAAACTCTTGCTCTATACCTATCTGTAAGACCCTTTTTTCTAAAATATTTGTAGGTTTTTCGTAAAGTAAACCTTTACCAAATTGTTTTATAACTGTATCGGATCTTACTACTCTTATCTCTTTAACACCTTTAACTTCCTTTATTTTATGTAAAAATTCTTCTCTTTTATCCATAATGCCGTTTACCATGAAAGATGTAAGGGAGTCTTTTATTATCTGAGCTATAATATTTGCTTTTTCTTTTGATTGTTCTAATGCTAACTTTCTTATTGAATAAGATATAGAAAAAAAGGAAACTAATATAACTAAAAGTATACCTATAAAAATTCTAAAAAGCATTTTTCTTCTCATATATATCCCTCTTTTTGTTTCCTAAATACCAATTAAAAGTTTATTTTATATTTTCTTTTTATTATATGTATAATAGTAATTTTTAAAGCTTCTTCCTTTTCTTTTACATAAAATTTCTTTATATGTTTTTCGGCTTTTTTGAGAATTTTTTCTTTCTCTTCTTTACTTAAATTTTTAAATATATATTCTGCTACTGTATTAGCTATATAAATATTTTTTAAAGTTCTGTTTAGATTTTTTATTTTAGATACGTCTAAAATATTATAAGGAATTCTATTTTTTTCAAAAACATTTTTCCAGTAGTCATCAAAAATATAATCATAATCTCTATCTTCTTTTTCTTTTATAGGAAAATCTTTATCTTTTTGTATTTCAATATCTTTTATTAGTTTTAATTCTTTTAAATTTTCAATTAAAATACTTTCTAAAGATATTTTTCGTTTTGGTGGTCTATCTATAATGTTGATAGCTTGCTTTAAATCTTCCGTTTGATATATTTTCGCTAATTTTTTTAATGTTTCTATTTCTATTGGATTTAACTTTATTGCCGGTATATTAAACTTTTTGCAGTAGTAATCTAAAAGTTCATCTTCTTCAGTGTTAGCCATTTATAGTGTATCTCCGCTGAGTTTTCTAAGGTTGATGTATATTTTAACGCTTCATTTAGAGATTTTCCAGCAGAGAAGCTTCCATGATTTTTAACAATACATACTTTGAAATTCTTTTTAAAAGTTTCTGCTACTGCTACTGCAAGTTCTTCTGATGCTGAAGGTTTTTCTACTTCTATTATAGGTACTTCTTTTATAAAAAGTTCTCCTTCTGTATCCATAGGTTTGAATGTTTTTAAAAAATAACCTAGTGAAGTGGCAGTTATAGGATGAGCGTGAATAACTGCATTTATATCTGAATTTTTTTTATAGATTTCTCTGTGAACTATTAGCTCTATTGAAGCTTCCTTGTCTTTTTCTGTTTTTTCATATATAGGAAGTTTTACTATGTCTTCTTCTTTTAAAAATCCTGCCATACGTCCAGTTTTTGTAACATAAAGAAAATCACCTTCTCTGATGCTTAAGTTTCCTCCATGGGAAGATACAAGTTTAAGCTCATGTAAGACTCTTCCCGTAAAGATAATTTCTTTTATAAATTTATTCAATCTTAACCCCCACTACAGTTATATTAGACTTTTTAGCTTTTTCAATAAATTTTTCTCTTTCTAATAGATATGTTTTATTTGATTCAACAGCTAATACTCTTGCTTTTGCTTTTTTCATACTTTCCAATGTTTTTATTCCAATTACTGGTACATCATATCGCATATCTTGGTTTTTCCTTGCTGCTTTACAAACTACGATGCCACTTCCACCAAGGTCGCCACCTCTAAGTATACATTTATCTGTTCCTTCTACACCTTCTATTGCAATTACAACACCATCTTTTACTACAACAGTTTGTCCAATATCTAAATCAGCTATCTCTTTTGCTATCTTCATTCCAAAATTAACATCTTTTGCCGAATTTTCATCTAAACTTCCCACTAATATACCTTCAGGCATTAATATATCTTTCAAGTGATCAGTTGGATCTATAAAGTTAAAACCTTCCTGTTCAAGTTCTTTTATGATTGATAAAAGTATAGATTTTGCTCTTTTGTCTTTAAGGTTACTTAAGAATTTTTTAGATTTTTCATCAAATTTATGAAAATGAAATATTATAGAACTATGTTCTATTTTTCCAAGCATTACAAGATTTTTTATATTAAGATTTTTTAAAGTGTCTATTATTTTTTGAGCTTCTGTAAAAGAAAACCAGTAAGTTTTTCCATACTTTTCTATTTCTTTGTCTGTTGATGATTTTATAGCTATTATTGTTAGGTCATCTTTGTTTTTGTATGCAGATTTTGCAAATGTTAAAGGTAGTTCTCCTGAGCCTGCAATCAGCCCTATCTTCATATTTAAAACTCTTCGTCAGATGTTAAAAGCTTTCTTTTTGAAGCTTCTGGTGCTATTCCTCTTTTTGTTGTTTTTACAAAATCTAAAAGCATTTGTATTTCTTGAGTCAGTGGTAGTTTCTCTTCTACTTCTTTTATTCCTTCAGATATCGTTTTTGAAGTTCTAAATAGAATTCTATAAGCTTCTTTTATTAATTTAATCTGCTGAGAACTAAATCCTCTTCTTTTTAGTCCTACTAAGTTTAATCCATAAAGCATAGCATGATTTTTTGAAGCTCTTGTAAATGGTGGTATGTCTTTATCTACTGCGGAAGCTCCACCTACCATTGCATAATCACCAATTCTACAAAACTGATGGATAGGTGTTAAACCACCAACAAAGACATAGTTACCAATTTTTACATGTCCTGCTAATGTAGTGTTATTTGCAAGTATTGTGTTATCTCCAACTTTACAATCATGGGCTATATGGACATATGCCATTAAGTAGGTATTGTTTCCTATTTTTGTAATACCATCATCAAAAGATGTTCCTCTATGTATTGTACAGTATTCTCTTATAACAGTACTATTTCCAATTTCTACGTATGTAACTTCTCCTTTAAAACCTAAATGTTGTGGGATATTCCCAATAATAGCACCTTCATAGATTTCACAGTTATAGCCTATTTTTGTGAATGACTTAATCTTTACAGAAGAATGTATAACAGTATTATCTCCGATTTCTACATCATCTTCTATAATAGAAAAAGGGCCAACTTTAACGTTGGCCCCCAACTTTGCTTTATCGCTTACTATAGCTGTTGGATGTATTTCTATCATAAAAATCCTTTATGTTAAAATAGTTTTTAATACTTCTTTAGATTGCACTCCTACCTTTGTATCTACAACTCTTCCGTTTTTAAATATCATTATTGTAGGTATAGCTCTTATTCCATACTTTATAGCAAGGTTTGGATTTTCATCTGTATTAACTTTAACAACTTTTGCTTTTCCTTCTAATTCTACAGCAATTTCTTCCACAATTGGTGCAATTAATCTACATGGTCCACACCATGGAGCCCAAAAATCTACTAAAACTGGAACATCTGAATTTAAAACTTCTTCTTGAAAATTTGATTCACTAACTGATATTACTTTACCAGCCATATTAATCCTCCTGGGTTAAATTTTTGTATAATTCTAGTATTCTCTTGTCTTTAATATAATAACATACAATTGATCCTTCTCGCTTGTATCCTAAAATTCCTCTATTCCTTAGTATAGATAAATGTTGAGAGACGTTAGGTTGGGGTAAATCTAAAGCTTCCCAGATATGTTTAACGCATTTTTTACCACTTGCAAGGTAACCTATAATTTTCAATCTTGATGGATGAGCTAAGGCTTTAAGGAGTTCTGCTGTGTCCTCTAAAAATTTTTCATCTTGCCATTTATCATTGTCTAAAACTGGGTTGTATTTTTTTTCCATGGTTATCACCTTATAAAAATAAAATAATTAGAATATATTATAAATTATGTTTTATATAATTTGCAACTTTTAATTTGAAAATAAGAAAATCAGGGCAGGGTTGGTTACCTGCCTGTAGTAAAAGATTTAAGCGATTTTTTCAACTATAGACTTTGTTGAGATAACATGTTTATGTAATCCTAACTCTTTAGGTTTTAAACCAATTGCAAGTCCTATTAATTGTGGTAAATGTAAAACAGGCATACCTATGTTTACACCTATCTTTTCTTCTGCTTCTGGTTGCATTGCGTCAAGTTGTGTATGACAAAGTGGGCATGGTGTAACCATAAAATCTGCTTTTTCTTCTTTTGCTGCTTTAGTATCTTTTACAGTAAGTTTTAATGTTACCTTATCTTCTGCTGACCAGAAAGAGTGAAAACCGCAGCATGCAAGTCTTGCATCATGATCTACTGGTGTTCCACCGAGTGTTTCAATAAGTCTTTCAATAGATGTTGGATTGTCTGGATCTTCATATCCTGTTAAGTATGGTGGTCTTATGATATGGCATCCATAAAATGGTGCTATATTAAATTCTCTAAGAGGTCTTACGACCATAGATTTTATTTTTTCTAAACCTACAGCGTCTATAACTTCCCATAAAAAGTGAGTAACTTCTATAGTTCCTTTATACTCTAAACCAGCTTCCTTTAGTACCTCATTAACTGCTGCTCTTATTTCAGGATCATGGTCTAACTTAAATTTTGCTTCTCTAAGCATTAATGTACATGTATTACATATTGTAAGCATATCTAAACCAAGTTCTTCTGCTAAAGCAAGATTTCTTGCATTTATTGTAAGTGATAGAAATTCATCTTTTTCTTGTACTGCACCAGCTCCACAGCATGTAGCAGCTTCAAGTTCTATAAGTTCCATTCCAAGCTTTTCAGCAACAAGCTTAGTTGATTCATAAAGTTCTGGTGCTACACCTTTTGCAGAACATCCAGTATAAAATGCATATTTCATATTAGTTACCTCCTAATTGTTTAGACTTTCTTTTATCTTCATAAACTGTATGTACGTCTGGTATTATTCTTATTTTTACTTTATCTTTCATACCTTTTGCTTTATCAATAATTTTTTTAACTTCTTCATGTCTCTTTACTTTATGTCCACCGAAGAAATCAGCTATATTAACTTTTCCTTTAAAGAACATCCTTATACCAAAAGGTGCTCTTTTAGCAGCTCCAAGTATACCTTCTTGTCTCATTGGTAAAAGCATTTCGTTTAGTAATCCTCTGTTGTATATGTCATTTTCAAATATTTCTGCGTGTATTTCTCCGGGAGATTTGAATCCTTCTTCAGCTGCTATAATCCTTGTTCTTATTATATTTTCATAAGGCTGAACTTCTTTTGGACATCTTGTGGTACATTCCATACATCTTACACACCACTCAAGATTAAAGTCTTCTAAAGCAACTTCCAATCTTTCTTTTTTTGCTCCATCCCTTGAATCTGCTATAAATCTGTAAGCTTTTGATAATACCATAGGTCCCAGATAGTTTTCATTTACTTTTAGTGCATTACAATCTGACATACAAGAGTTACAAAGTATACAATCTGAAGCATAATCTATCTTTTGGTGGTCAAATGGATCTTGCCTGTATTCTTTCCCATCTGCCGGTGGATCTTCTTTTGGAATAAACCATGGTTTGATTCTTTTCATTTTATCTATGACCCAGTCCATATCATATATGAGGTCTTTAAGTGGTTTTATATTTCCAACAGGTTCTACTACCAAAGTATCAGTATTGTACTTTTCTAAGAGATGTGTTATCTGGACCTTACAAGCGAGGTTTGCATGTCCATTTATTCGTACTGCGCAAGAACCACATATAGCAGCTCTACAGTTGTATCTAAATGATATAGTAGGATCTTGTTCTTCTTTTGCTTTAAATAAAGCTGCTAATAGGGTCATACCTTTTTCTACTGGAAGTTTGTAGGTTTTGTAGGAAGGTTCTGAATCTTTTGTAGGATCGTATCTAAAGACTTTAAGATTAAAAAACTCCATCTTTAACACCCCTTTTAAAATTTTATTAAATTATATTTAAACATATTTTCTATAAAAATCAAACACTATTTTATTTTTTAAATGTAATTTCAACTAGCTTTAATGTAGTTTTTGTAAATACTGAAATATTAAATATAAAATAGCAATAAGAATTAAAATTCTAAATGTTATTTTCATGGCAAAGCCTATTAGCTTTGAAATCATAAGTACAACTAATAAAATTATAATAAGCTTAATAATTTCTATATTGTCCATTCATTTCCTTTTATAGATTTATATTTTTCCATGAACCTTTTTTAAAAATAATCCAAAGTATAAGCGCTTTTACATAAGTTTCTAAAAACATAGCAAAATAAACAAAAATAATATTTCCAAATAGTTTACCTAAAAAGTAAGCTGGAATAATCCTAAATATCCAAAGTGATAGCGTATTTACAAATAATGTAAGTTTTGTTGCCCCAGCACCTCTTAGCCCACCACTTAGTACAAAACTTATAGCTAATGGTACTTGGGTTAAACCAACTATCTTTAAGTACAATGAAGCTTCTTCAATAGTTTTTTCATCATTTGTAAAAATTAAAGCCATATACTCTGGAAATAAAACCATAAACATTCCCAATATTCCCATAAATGTTGAAGCTACTTTTATGGTTTCAATAGTATTTTTTTCTGCCTCTTCTGGTCTTTTTGCTCCCAAGCTTTGACCTACTAATGTCATTGCTGCTATTGTAAAACCAAATCCTGGCATAAATGCCAACCCTTCAATTCTTAAACCTATCTGATAACCTGCAAGTGTATAAAGTCCGAAATCTGCTATGATTTTTACAAATACCAAAAAAGATGTATATGTTATAACTCTTTCAAACCCTACAGGAATTCCTATTTTCAATATTTTTTTAACTTCTGGTAAATCAAAAGATTTTATGAAATGAATTTTTGATTTTTTACTATTTATTTTTAATAAGTATAACAAAAAGCTAAAATAGTAGCTTATAGTAGTTGCAATTGCTGCCCCTTCTACACCTAAAGCAGGAAAACCAAATTTTCCAAATATAAGGATATAATCAAGAATCGTATTCACTATATTTGCTAATATTACTATTTTTAATGGTGTTTTAGTATCTCCAGCTGCATTAAAAGTAGAGTATATAGCCATTTCTACAAATAAAACTGGAAAAGAGATGGAGATGATAGAAAAATATTTTTCTCCTAAGTTTATAACTTCTTCGGAGGAACCCATTATTATAAAAATGTACTTAGAAAGAAAAAATCCTAACAAAGTAAACGGAATGGATATAAAAAAAGCAAATATAGATATAGAAAATGAAACTTTTCCAGCTTTTTCATACTCTTTTGCTCCAAAATAACGGGAGATAACAGCAGAAGTTCCAACGCTAAAAGATGCCATAAATGCATATAGTAAACCTAAATACTGCATGGATATACCTACAGATGCAACTGCAGCAGGCGAAACTCTGCCAATCATAATCATATCTACAATAACTTGAATCATATCTAAGAGATTACTAAATGCAGCAGGAATAGCTAAAGAAAGTATATTTTTTTTATATCTATTTAACATCTTTTTATTGCTACTAAAGAAGCTTTAAAAGCTTTTTCATCTTTACATGTTATAACTTCTTTTTCTTGGTAAAAGATTATTTCAAAGGAAATAAACGAATGTAAAAGCTCATTTTTTCTAAGTAAAAAATCTTTGTTTTTTGATGGTGAACCTTCAAGAAATGTTTCAAATATCAGTACACCATCTTTTTTCAAAGCTTCTTTTATATATGGGAATAAATTTCTTTCAAGGAAGTTGATATTTACAATCAAATTATAACTATCAGCCTGTGGTCTGTATGTTTTTAAGTCAGTTTGGATAGGACTGATGTTTTTATGTAGTTTTTTTAGTTTTTCTATAGCAATATCAGATATATCTATAGCATCTACTAAAAAACCTTTTTCAGCCAAAAATAAGCTATTTCTACCAAATCCAGCAGCTAAATCTAATGCTTTCCCAACCTTGGTAATATGGTAGTAGTTTAAAAGAATTTCTGAAGGTTTTGTTTCTCCTAAAAATCCTTCACTATATTTTTTATTCCACCTTTCTCTATCGTCCATTTATGTCTCTGTATACCTCTTAATAATCTCATCATATTTTCCCTGAAATTTTAACACCAGATCAATGACTTCCCTCACTGCACCATTTCCGCCTTCTTTTTCTGTTATATATACAGTAAATTTTTTAACATCTTCAGGTGCAGATGGAACAGTAACAGGAAAACCTACTCTTTTTAAAATAGGTATATCTACGATATCATCACCTATATATAAAATTTCTTCATCATTAATGTTATATTTTGACTTAAGTTGATTGTAATGAACCAATTTATTTGATGAATTTTGAAAAACTTCTGTTATATTGAGTTCTAAAGCTCTTTTTTCAACTATTTCTGAATATCTTCCAGTGATTATGGCCGTTTTTATTCCGGCTAAATTTAACAAATAGATACCTATACCATCTTTTACAGAAAAATTTTTTATCTCTTTACCTTCAGAATCATATATTATCTTACCATCTGTTAATACACCATCAACATCAAAGATAAACCACTTTATCTTCTTAGCTTTTTCTAACAAAAATAACCTCTAAATTTTTTGAAAAAATTATACACCAAAATTAGATAAATACATTGCAGTAACTGTATCCATTGTCATTACATGGTTTATAATCCATGGTTTAAAGTTATTTTCAAGGTAATCCTTAACAGCTTCTATATTGTTTTTTTCTTTTAAGAGTTTTTCTAAAGATTTTAACTCGTATAAAACCCTGTCATGTTCTCCCCTATGGATAGGATAAGCAAAAAAGTTATACTTTTCCATTAAACTTTGCTCAAAAGAAAAATGGCTTTCAACATCTTTTAAAAATTCGTCAAATAAAGCTATTATTGTTTCTAAATCTCCATTGTCTAAAATTTTTTGATACAGTTCATTTACAATTTTAATCTCTTCACTATGGATTTCATTCATTTTATTTACAGCAACCTTGGGTATTTCTTTTTCTATTAATAACATTTTTCTTACCTCCATTTTAAGATTTAAAGATAAACTTATCTTAAAATAAGAAATTTAAAAATGATTTAAATCAAGATTTCTTAAATATTGAGTAGATAGCTGGAATTAAAATTAATGATGTTATAAAGCTTGTAATTACACCACCAAGCATTGGAATAGCTATTTTTGATAGTATCTCAGAACCTGTACCTTTTAAAAATACAGCAGGTAATAGTCCAACAACGATAGTAATCATTGTCATAGCTTTGGGTCTTATTCTTTTTACTGCTCCATCGTAAATCTCTTTCCCTTCTTCCAATGCTTTAACGATATAAACAATCATAATTATTCCCATCTCTGCTGCAATACCTAAGAGTGCTAAAAATCCAGCTATTGATGCTAAAGAGAGTTTTAAATCTAAAATATACATCAATGATAATCCACCAAGAATAGATGAAGGAAGTGTAAAAATTACTAAAAACGTTTCAAATATTTTAGAAAGGCTGAGGTAAACTAATATAAATATTGAAATTAAAACAATAGGAACAATTATTTTTAAATCGTTTATTGCATTTTGCCAATATTCCCATTGACCACTCCATTGATAATAGTATCCATGTGGTAAATGAACTTTTTCTTCAATGATCTTATTACTTTTTTCAACGATTTTCCCAATATCTGCATCTAATTTTGGTGTTATATAAACATAACTTACAAGTAAACCATTTTCTGATTTTATCTCCATAGGATTTTCTATTCTTTTAATCTCAGCAACTGCATTTAGTGGTATAAGTTTGTCTTTTATAGGTATTGTTAAACTTTCCAAATCGTTTCTGTAATCTAAAGGTATACTAAGTGTTATACTGTATCTTTCTCTTTCTTTAAAAAACTTAGAAATCTGACTGTTTGCAAAAAGTATACTAAATGTATCGGTTAAATCTTCCAACCTTAATCCATAAAGAGCTAATTTTTCTCTATCTGGAATGATTTGAATATAAGTAGCACCTGTTATCCTCTCTCCATATACACTCATAATACCTTCTACACTTTTTAATGCAGATTCTATCTCGATAGACACTTTTGATAGTTTTGATAGATTATCTCCATATATTTTTATACCTAAAGGTGTTCTTATTCCTGTTGTTATCATATCTATTCTTCCTTTAATAGGCATTGTCCAGCTATTTACTATACCTGGCATTTGAAGTTTCTTATCTAACTCTGATATGATTTTTTCATATGTCATACCTTTACGCCATTGGCTTTCTGGTTTTAAAGTGATGATAGTTTCTATCATTGACAATGGTGCTGGATCTGTAGGTGTATAAGCTCTTCCAACTTTTCCAAAAACTATTTCAACTTCTGGTAGAGATTTTATAATCTTATTTTGAATTGTAAGAATCTTTTGGGCTTCTTGTATAGATATTCCAGGTACAGTTGTAGGCATATACATAATGGTTCCTTCTTTTAAATCAGGCATGAATTCTCTACCAATATTTTTAAAAAGCCATAAAGATAAAGGTATTGAAAATATTGCAATTGCTAAAATAAAATATCTAAACTTTATTGAGATATGAAATAGAGGTGTGTAAATCTTTATAAGTGTGTTAACTAATTTATTTTCTTTTTCTGGTAAAATTTTACCTCTTCCAAAATAATATAAAAAGACGGGAAAGATTGTTATTGTTAATATAGCAGCTATAAATATTGCATAAGTTTTAGTTATAACTAAAGGTCCAAAAAGTTTTCCTGCTTGTCCTTTTAAAGCAAGCATAGGTAAAAAAGAAATTCCAACAATTAAAAGGGCTAAAAATATAGGTCTACCAACATCTTCTATTGTTTCAACTATTGCTGTTTTTAAATCTTTTCCTTCTTCTCTTTTCCTTGAATAAATTTCTCCAAGTACTATACAAGTATCAACCATTGTCCCAATTGCTATTGCAATACCACCTAAGGACATAATGTTTGATACTGTTCCAGAAAGTTTCATAACTATAAATGTTAAAAGTAAGGATAAGACTAAAAATATAACTATAGATAAGCTTAATCCTATACTATAAAGAAATATACCAACAACTACAATAACGATAAAGGACTCTTCTATTAAAACTTTCCATAAATGGTTAATAGCTCTATCTATTAAATCTGACCTATCATAAGTGATAATAATCTCTACATCTTGCGGTAAACCTTTTTTAATATCTAAAAGTTTTGATTTTATTTTTTCTATAGTTGATTTTGGATTTGTTCCGTATCTTAAAATAACTATACCACCTACTGTATTACCTAATCCATTTAAATCAGCAGTTCCCATTCTCAAAGCAGGAACTTCTTTTACTTGAGCTATATCTTTAATTTTTATTGGAACTCCGTTTATTTCTTTTATAACAGTGTTTTCTATATCTTCTTTATCTTCAACATAACCTTTTAAAGTAATTAAATATTCTCTACTATTTATTTCTATATACTTTCCACCTGCCTCTTCATTAGTTCCTTTTATACTTTTTGCTATATCTTCTAATGAGATTTTAGAGATGTATAGGTTTTGAGGTTTTATAAATACTCTATATTCTTTTTCAAAACCACCAACAGAAGCTACTTCTGCAACATTTTCTACAGAAAGTAAAGCATACTTTATATAGAAGTTTTGTAAAGTCCATAGGTCATCTAAACTTTTTGTTTTAGAAAGTAAAGCATACTGAAAAACCCAGCCAACACCTGTAGCGTCTGGTCCAAGTTCTATTTTTGCTTGGGAAGGCAACGAATTGCTTATCGAAGCTAATTTTTCTAATATCCTTGACCTTCCCCAGTATATATCTGTTCCATCTTCAAAAATAACATAAACTAAAGAATAGTTTGGGAAAGAATAACCTCTTACAGATTTTACCTTTGGAAGTCCAAGCATATTTGATACTAATGGATATGTAATCTGGTCTTCAATTACAGAAGGAACCTGACCATTCCATTGGGAATAGATTATAACTTGTGTATCACTTAAATCTGGTATAGCATCAACAGGTAAATTTTTTATGGAGTAGATACCATAAATAAAGATTATAAAAGTAGATAGAATTATAACTATTCTAAAGTTTAAAAGCTTTTCTACAAAAAACTTCATTAATGGATATGACCCATATCTAAATGTTCTAAAAATTCAAGGTTTATATTTTTAAACTCATAAACTTTATTTTTACCAGCAAATTTGATTGCATCAAGTTTATTACTAAATGGTGCTAAATCCTTTCCCATAGGTCCATCATTTATAACAACATAGTATGCTTTTCTTCCATCAATCCATTTACCAGTTTTATAATCTTTTACCCAAATCTCTGCTACTTTTTCTTTATTATTGAGATAGTAAGCAATTATATGTTTTCCAGATTCTGAAAATTTGTATCTACTATCTTTTAGTTTTACTTGACTTGTGAATTTTGGATCAGTGTTTACATCCATTCCACATATAACACATCGTTCTCCTTTTTGTGGTTCTATCGGTTGTGAAAATGAATAACTGAAAAATAACATTAAAACAGCTAAAAATGTTCTAAACATTGTTAAACCTCCTATATTTAATGATGAAGATGTTCCGTATTATTCATAATTTCCATAGATTCCTTTTATTTGAGCTTCTGCATCAAGTAAGAATGCTCCTTTAACAACTACTTCTTCACCTTCTTTTAATCCATCTAAAACTTGATAATGACCTTGTGATTTTTTACCAAGTTTTACTACTCTTGGTTGAAAAATACCATCCCCATTTTTAACAAAAACAACCTGCCTTTTCCCTGTATCAACAACAGCATCTTCTGGAACAATTAAACATTCCTCTAAAGAATTTTCAAACATAACATCTACAACCTGGTTTATTTTTAGATTTTTACTTTTTACTTTTATCCTTACTTTAGCAGTTTTTGATTCTTTATCAGCTATAGGAAAAATATAATCTACGATTCCATCTATCATGTTATCATCACCAACTGGCGTTATAACTACTCTATGACCTCTTTCAACGTAGTTTATTAGATTTTGAGGAACTTCTGCTATTATCCATAAAAAATTTGTGTTTGCTATAGTGTACGCAACATCTCCAGCTTTTAAATAACTGCCATGGTTAATTCTTTTTTCAATTATTATTCCTTCTACAGGTGAATGTACAATTTCCCCAGTTTTAAGATAGTTTAGTTTTTCTTTTGATAGTTTTTCTAAATCTTTATCTATCTCTTTAGATAGTTTTAGTTCTTCTTCTGCTATTTTAACGTCAGGACTTAAAATTTTTATTAAAGGTGTTCCTTTCTTTATATATTCACCTTCAAATCTTGAGAATGTATCTAAGACCCAAGAATCTGTTCTGATTGTAACATGATACAATTTTGATAAATCATATGATACATAACCTACCGTTGAAAAAGTATCTGATAAACTATCTTTTACAACTTTCTGAGTTTGAATACCTAGTATCTGAAGTTTATCTTTATCTACTTCTATATTGTTTTTTTCCATATATGTATGTTTTTTGTTTACTTCAAAGGGGATAGAAACATCTGTTTTTAATATATTCCCATTTACTTGTGCAATAATCTGCCAAGATCCTGCCATACTTATATTTATCTTTGCTTTATAGGTACTGTTAGAAATTTCGTTTATAGTTGCATCTTCTCTCATTTCTCCCATTCCAGGCATAGGTGGCATATACATGTATAAACTTTCCAAACTACCACCTTCAACTTTTATAATAATCTCATTCTCTCCCACGTCTAACTTTTTATTTGGAGAGAAGATATATGTTTTTATGTTTTTATCTGAAATTGTTACTAAAGGCTTTTCAATTTCTTCTGTTGTTTTTTTAGAAAAAAGTTCTATATTGAAAAATACAAGCGATAAAACTAAAATAAATAAACCAATAATAGCTATATACTTTTTCATAGTATTGATTCCAACTCCACATAAGATTTTATCAATGAAAGTTCATAATCAACTTTAAAAAGCTTTACTTCCCAAATATCTTTATAAATATTTACTATATCTTTAAACTCAGACTTTCCGTATTTATAGTTTAGTTCAACACTTTTAACTTCATTCTCTTTATTCTTTAATATTTCATCTGTTAATTTTAACAACTGTTTTGTTGTGTTAATGTTATTTCTCAATTGATTTACTTTCTTTTCTATTTCTAAGTATAACCTATCTATTTCTTTTTCCTTTTCTCTAATATTTTCTTGACTTTCTAAAACTAATAAATCTTCTTTTGTTTTTTTCCATATTGGTATATTTATCCCTACTTTTAAACTAAATAGATTGTTTCTTGCAGGTCTAAGCATGTAGTCAACCATAAATTCTATATCAGGTAAATATTCTAAAGCTGTTTTTCTTTTTACATTTTCTAAAGTTTCTTTTTCTTTTATTAACTTTTCTAAATATGGACTTTTTGAAAAATCATATCTTTCTTCAAACTGATATTTTATATCTTCTTGTTTAAGTTTTACTTTTTCACCTACTAAGCTAAATATATCTTCTTCAATGTTTTTTCTTTCATTGTACAAGCTAACTAAATCTTTTTGTATATTGATGTACTCTGTTTTAAGAGATAGTATATCAGAGAGGTTTGCTTTACCATATTTGTAGTTGTTTTCTGCAAAAGCTATTAAACTCTCTAAATTTTTTAGAATACTTTTTAAAATTTCTTCTTTTTTAAATGTAAATATCCATTGATAGTAGTTTGTTTTTATATCTCTGATAATTTCCCTTTTTAAGATTTCAAGATCTGTTTCGCTTACCTTTGATTTACTTTTATATATGCTACTTTCAAGTTCTCTTTTGAATGGAAAAGTATATTTTTGAGAGAATCCTACTAAAAAACTACTCATTGGTTCTTGTTCTGTAATAAAAAGTTTAGAAGTAGGTATATTACTTAGTCCAAAATAAAAGGTTGGATTTGGTAAACTTTTTGAATAATTTTCTTTTAGTGAGTATATTTTTATTCTATGGTTAAACTGTTTTATCTTCGGAGAATTTTTTAAAGATAAATCTATAAGATTTTCCAACTCATATGGGAAAGAAAAGTTTATAAGTAAAAATATAAAAATAAAAATTTTTTTCATTTATTTCCTCTATCCATAAAAGTTACTGATTTTTGTCTATTTTTCTATATCTTTCAAAAATATATATAGCTAATGTAAATTGTTATTAAATAAAATGTAAATATAAAGATGAATGTAGAAATGATTAAAATCATACTTAAAAGAAAATAAAACTACGTTATAAAATATTGCAATCTTTTTAATTTTAGGTTATTCTAATTTTATAGCTTTAAAGGAGGATAGTATATGGCAACAGGATATTTCGGACTTGTGATATTTTTCGTATTGGCTGCAGTTATAGGTGTTGCACTTCTTGTAATAAATAGATTACTTGCACCAAAAACACCAGAACCTTTCGAAGGCTATCCTTATGAGTGTGGAGTCCCTTTATACGATAAAACTACTTGGACAACTATAGACCAAAAATATTACCTTTTAGGTTTACTATTGGTACTATTTGACTTAGAGTCAGCTTTTGTATTCCCTTGGGCATTAATATTTAAAGAGGTTGCACAAGTTGCACCTGGATTTATCTTTACAGAGATGTTTTTATTTTTATTTATTTTAATCCTTGGATATTTATATGCTTGGAAAAAAGGAGCGCTAAAATGGCAATAACAAATAGTGGAATAATTTTAACAACAGTTGAAGAAGTTTTAAGTTGGGGTAGAAGAAACTCTCTTTGGCCTGTTTCTGTTGGCTTAGCTTGTTGTGCTATTGAAATGATGCATACAGCTGCTTCAAGGTTTGATACTGACAGGCTTGGAATTATATTTAGAGGTTCTCCAAGACAATCAGATGTACTTATAGTTGCTGGGACTGTGGTAAACAAAGTTGCACCTATGTTAAGGTTGATATATGAGCAGATGCCAGACCCAAAATGGGTTATATCAATGGGTGGTTGTGCTTCTGCAGGTGGTCCTTTCCCAACTTACTCTACATTACAAGGTGTAGATAGGATTATACCTGTTGATGTTTATATTCCAGGATGTCCACCAACGCCACAAGCTTTACTTTGGGGTATTTTAGAACTCCAGAAAAAGATAAAAGCAAAAAAAGAAGGTAAAGAGTTTAAAGAGATACCTATTAAGATGCCGCAAGAATCAAGACCGTTAGTTAAGTAATATATAAGATTAAGAGGAATAATCTTGATATGGCTAAAATTAGATAAGGTTGGGGGGTTAAAGTCTGTTTTCCCTAACCTTATTATCGAAAACTATAAAGATATAGTATCAGTAGAAATAAACAAAAAAAATCTTATAGACTTTTTAAAATATCTTAAAGATAATCCAGATTACAGTTTTAAAATGTTTATTGATTTTACAGTAGTAGATTATCCTTTACATAATCCAAGATTTCAAGCTATATATATTCTTTATTCACCAGATTATAACGAAAGGATAATTGTAAAAACATGGACAGATGAATCTTTACCTTCATTAATAAACCTATGGAAAGGTTCCAAGTGGGCTGAAAGAGAAGCTTATGATATGTTTGGTATAAAGTTTGAAGGTCATGATAATCTTGTTAGAATGTTCCTTTGGGAAACATATAAATACCATCCACTTAGAAAAGATTTTCCTAAGGAAGGTATAAAAGATGCATATCTACCTTCTTTAAATGAAGGAGAGAATATTCCAAGCCACGATTATGATTCATACCATACAGCGATTCCAACATTAGAAGACCTTGAAATAACAGAGAGAAAAAGAATAGATAAAAAAAATCAGATAGTATTAAACTGGGGACCACTTCATCCTGGTACCCATGGAACAATATGGTTTTTATTTGATTTAGAAGGAGAAATAATAAAAGACTGTGATATTATATTAGGTCAGCTTCATAGGGGAATAGAAAAGTTATCTGAAGATTTAACCTATACACAGATTATTCCATATACAGATAGAATGGACTATATTTCAGCTTTATGCTCTAATATAGTTTATGTAAATGCTGTTGAAAAACTTCTTGGTGTAGAACCTCCAGAAAAAGCAAAATGGATCAGAACAATGCTTTCAGAACTTCAAAGGATAAATAGTCATCTTCTCTGGCTTGGAACAACAGCTTTAGACCTTGGTGCCTTAACAATGTTTCTATATGCATTTAGAGAAAGAGAAAAATTAATGGATATTATAGAAGGTATAGCTGGAATACGCCTCAACTCTTCCTTTTTGAGGATAGGCGGTGTCAGATATGATTTACCAGAAGGTGCTTTAGATGTTATAAAACATTTTCTTAAAGACTTCCCCTCAAGAATAAGAGACTATGAAAATTTACTTACAAAAAATAGAATCTGGATAAAGAGAAATAAAGATGTAGGTATTGTTACGAAGGAGGATGTTTACCAGTATGGTTTAACTGGTGTAATGGCAAGAAGTGCTGGTATTCCTTACGATATAAGATATATCCAGCCTACAGATGCTTATGGTCAAGTTGATTTTGAAATTCCTCTAGGTCAAGTTGGCGATGCATATGATAGATATTTAATAAGAATGGAAGAGATGAAACAGAGTATAAACATAATTAGCCAATGTGTCAAAAAACTTGAATCTATGAAAGATGATAAATACATAGCAACTGAAAATCCTTATGTTTTACCTACTTTGAAAGAAGTTTACTACTCAATAGAAGCAATGGTAAAAGATTTTAATTTGAGGATTTACGGTGAGAAAGCCCCTGTTGGAGAAGTTTATCTTTCTGGAGAAAATCCAAGGGGAGAACTTGGATTTTATATTGTTTCTAAAGGAGAAGGAAGACCATACAGATTTAGAATAAGGTCTGGAGCATTTTATAATTTACAGATTTTCCCTGAGTTAATAAAAGGTAGAACTGTAGCAGATGCAGTTGCACTACTTGGAAGTATTGACCCAGTTGTAGGAGAAACAGATAGATAGATTAATTTTTCAATAACTTATATAAATTCTTTTGAAAAAGAAATAAAACAATGTTTAATTTTTAAAAACAATATGTTAATATAGTTTTAATAAAATAAGAAAAAGAGGTTGCCAATGGAGATGTTAGGTACCATAATAGGAGTTGCTATTAAATCTTTGATTTTTGTTGTTGGTATGTTCTTGGCAGCAGCATATTTAACATTGATAGAAAGAAAGTTTGCAGGTCATGTACAACAAAGACCTGGACCTCTTCATGTAGGTTATCACGGAATATTACAACCAATAGCAGATGCTTTAAAAGTTCTTACAAAAGAAGATTTAGTTCCAGCTAATGTAGATAAAATTTTATTTTACCTTGCTTCATTGCTTGCTTTTGTACCAGCTATAATGATTTTAGCTGTTATTCCTTTTGGTGAGCCTTTTACAATTTTTGGTTTTGAGATAAAACCGTACATTACAGATTTAAATATAGGTCTTATATTAGCTCTTGCATTTGGTAGCATAAGTATATATGGTGTTATCTTTGCTGGGTGGGCTTCCAACAGTAAATACCCTATGATAGGTGGACTTAGAAAAGCAGCGGTTTTAATAGGTTATGAAGTTGCTCTTGGTTTTGCAATGATAGGTCCTATAATGATGGCTGGTTCATTCTCTTTAAAAGAAATTGTCTATGCTCAAGATGGGTTTTTTGGTGCATTTATATGGTATCAACCTATAGCTTTTATAGTTATACTTTTTGCTATATTAGCTGAGACTGGCAGAACACCTTTTGATGTTCAAGAAGCAGAAGCTGAGCTTGTTTCTGGTTATAATACCGAATATTCAGGAATGAAGTTTGGTTTATTCCCTCTTGCAGAATGGTATATAGGTACTTTTGTTTTAAGTGCTATAGCAGTGATACTATTTTTTGGTGGTTGGAAGGGTCCAGAAATATTTGGTCCTTTATCACATTTTGTTTGGTTTTTCTTAAAAGTATCTATGATGTTTATGTTCTTCTTATGGGTGCATTGGACATTACCAAGATACAGAGTAGATCAGATAACTGAAATAGCATGGAAAGTAATGTTACCTCTCTCATTACTAAACATTTTTATAACAGCAATTATCATTATGATAATAGGATAAGATGGTAAAGTACAAATATTTAGAAAGGCCAAAGCTTAGTATAATAGAGAAGATATTTTTTATAGATTTTATAAAAGGTTTAAAAGTTACATTTAAAAATTTGTTAAAAAGAACAATAACAACAAAGTTTCCTTACGAAAAACTAACACCACCTAAAAGATTTAGAGGTGTTCATGCCCATAGAGTTAAAGATGGAAATGAGCCACCTTCTTTTAGTGTTTTAGAAAAGTTTATGGATATTAATACAGGTGAAAGTAGGTGTGTAGCTTGTTATATGTGTCAACAAGCTTGCCCAATACCTTCGTTGTTTGTAATAGAAGCAGTTCAACTTCCAAATGGTAAGAAGAAAGTTACAAAATTTGAGATGAACCTTTTAAACTGTCTGTACTGTGGTCTTTGTGTAGATGCTTGCCCTGTTGATTGCTTAATAATGACAGACATCTACGAAATGGCTCAGTATCAAAGAGAAAAATGTGTTATACATATGGAAGATATGAGTGAAAGAGGAAGAGATTTTGATAGAAGAAGGTTAAGAGAACCTGATAGAATCTGGATAGATGATAATGAAAGAACTAAATTGTGGGGGCATATCCAATGGAGTTAAATAATTTAGCATTTTGGATTTTATCAACAATTGCTGTTGTATCAGCTATAGGTGTTGTATTTTTTAGAAATATTATTTATGCTGTTCTATCATTAATATCTACTTTAATAGCAATATCTGGTTTATTCTTTAATCTTGGTGCTGAACTTATCGGTGCTTTACAGATTCTTATTTATGCAGTTGCTATAGTTGTCTTCTATGTTCTTGTAATTTCAACAGTTCCCCAGTATAAAGGCCAGTCTGTAGATCCTAAATATACGTTGTTATCTTTACCATTTGGATTTTTACTATTTTTAGAACTTGCTTATGTATCGGTTTATGGTCTTTGGGTATCCAATAAAGGAATATTTTCACCAGATATATTTGAAAAAATATCAAATGCTAAAGCAGTTTCAACATTACTATTTACAAAATACCTCTTTCCTTTTGAAGTAGCATCTTTAATTTTACTTGTTGCTATGATTGGAGCAATACTTTTAGGTAGAAAAGATATCGTTGAAGATGAAGAAGGAGGTAGGTGATGGTACCTATTGAATACTATGTAGCTTTAAGTGGTCTTTTAATGGTTCTTGGTTTTATAGGTGTTATTGTTAGAAAAAATATAATAGCTATGCTCTTATCAACAGAACTTATGCTTAATGCAGTTAATATTGCTTTTGTTGCTTTTGATTTTAAGCTTCATGAAGTTTCAGGTCAAGTTTTTGTATTTTTTATATTGACGATTGCTGCAGCAGAAGCTGCAATAGGTCTTGGTTTAATTATGGCTATCTACAGAATGAAAAAAGATGTGGATGTTGAAAAATTAACGGAGCTAAAGGGGTAGAGCTATGGAATACTTATGGATAATACCGTTTTCACCACTGATTGCATTTATTATTATAGGACTTTTTGGGTATAGGTTTTTAAGAGAACCTTTATCTGGTATAGTTGCAGTTATAGGTGTTGCTATCTCTGCTGTAGCGTCAGTAATTGGATTTGTAGATGTTGCAAAAACAGGAAGTTATTATGATTTAAAACTTTTTAATTGGCTTACAACAGGTGATTACTCTATATCTATAAGTATTTTATGGGATCCTCTGTCTGCTTTAATGACGTGTGTAGTAACGTGTGTATCTACATTTATTTTTATATTTGCTACTGGTTATATGAAAGGAGATGAATCGTATCCAAGATTTTTTGCATACCTCTCTTTATTTGTATTTATGATGCTTATGCTTACACTTTCTGATAACCTTGTCCAACTTTTCTTCGGTTGGGAAGGGGTAGGATTAGCTTCATACCTTTTAATTGGATTTTGGCATTATAAAAAGTCAGCTTCAAATGCTGCTATGGAAGCTTTTGTAGTAAACAGGGTTGGAGACTGGTTATTCTTACTTGGTATACTTTTAGCTTTTGTTACATTTGGAACGTTAGATTATCTTCAAATATTTAATAAATTACCAGGTACTGACTATATAATAATTACAGCTATAGCTTTACTACTTTTTGGTGGTGCAGTAGGTAAGTCTGCACAAATTCCACTTCATATTTGGTTACCAAATGCTATGGAAGGTCCTACGCCTGTTTCAGCTTTAATCCATGCAGCTACAATGGTTGCTGCTGGTGTTTATATGGTTGCAAGGATAATGCCAGTGTTTGCATCTTCGGAAGTTGCTTTAGATACAGTTTTATTTGTTGGTACTATGTCTGCTTTCTTAGCTGCTACAATGGGTCTTGTTCAAAATGATATAAAGAGAATTATAGCTTACTCAACATTATCACAGCTTGGTTATATGTTTGCAGCGGAAGGATTAGGTTTATTTAGTGAAGGTATGTTCCACTTAACTTCTCATGCAGTATTTAAAGCTTTACTATTCCTTGGTTCAGGTAGTGTTTTAATTGCTTTACACCATTTACTAGATGTTCAGAAAATGGGTCAAATTGGTAGAGCAATGCCAATTACTATGGGAACGTTTTTAATAGGTTCTTTAGCATTAGCTGGTATTCCACCTTTTGTAGGTTTCTTTAGTAAAGATCCAATTATAGAAGGTGCTTTTGAGATAAATACATTTGCATTTACATTTTTGTGGATAGGTGCCCTTATGACAGCTTTTTATATATTTAGGCTTTTCTTCTTAACATTCTTTGATAGTGATAGGTTAGATCCTCATTTAAAGGAGCATGTTCATGAATCACCACCAAATATGACTATACCTCTCATTGTTTTAGCTTCTGGGTCTGTTATAATTGGATTCTTTAGGGAGTTTTTCATAAACTTTTTAAAGCCGTCCTTAGATCCTGCATATATGACATTCCTTTCTTCAGAAACAAAAGCATTAGTGAATGAAGGTCTTGCAAGAGCTCATCATGTTCATATAGAAACAAATGCTTTTGAATTTTTAGGACATTCTTTGACATCTTTATTAGGAATAGTTTTATTTGTAACAGCGTTAGCTGGTATTTTACTTGCTTATACTATGTATCAAATTAGGAAAATTGATCCAGTTAAGGTTGGAGATACTTTCAAACCTTTATATACACTTTTCTATAATAGATGGTTCTTTGACCATATTTACTATGCTATATTTGTACATGGATACTATAAACTTTCTAAAGTTTTATGGTTTGTAGGAGATAAGATTATCATAGATGGAATAGTTGATGGTTCTGCAAAAACTTCCCTATTTACAGGAGAGATTTTCAGAAAAACACAACTTGGAAGAATCAGTGGATATGTTCTTCAGATGTTAATAGGTGTTGTAATATTCTTATCACTATTCTTCTTTTTGAAGTAGGAGGAGGATGAAATGACAGTTGATTTTGTAAGAGCAGATTTCCCGATAATAAGTATAAGTATCTTAATACCTATAGTTGCTGCTGTAATAGTATTTGCTTTAAATGAAAAACTTGCTAAACCTATAAGTATAGTTACATCTCTTATAGTATTTATTATTTCTTCTTACATGTTGTTTAAATATGATCCAAGTGGTTATAAAATCCAGTTTTATGAAAAGTATACATGGATTCCACAGTTTGGTATTAACTACGAAGTTGGTGTAGATGCATTAAGTTTAACGATGGTTTGGCTAACTGCTTTATCTTTCTTTGTGTCTTTCTTGTGGAGTACAAATATAGAGAAAAGAGTTAAAGAGTATTTTGTAGCATTTTTAATACTTGAATCTGCTTGTATAGGTGTTTTTGTAGCATTTGATTTAGTTGCCTTTTATGTTTTTTGGGAAGTTATGCTTATACCAATGTTTTTAATTATTGGTGTTTGGGGTTATGCAGAAAGGATATATGCAGCAACTAAGTTTTTTATATACACATTTTTTGGTTCTCTCTTCTTATTGATTGGTGTTATTGGAATGTATATTTATAACTATGAAGTAAATAATGTTTTATCTACAAGTTATTTTGATTTATTAAAACTTCAACTTCCGTTTAACTGGGAAGTTATCTTCTTCTTATTACTTGCATTAGGTTTTGCTATTAAGGTTCCAATGTGGCCATTCCATACATGGTTACCAGCAGCTCACGTTCAAGCTCCTACAGCTGGTTCTGTTATACTTGCAGCTGTACTTTTAAAGATGGGAACTTATGGATTTGTAAGATTTAGTCTCCCATGGTTTCCAGAAGCTTCTAAATACTTTATGCCTGTTATGTTTACTCTTGGTGTAATAGCTATAATATATACAGCAATGATGGCTATAGCACAAACACATATAAAAAGACTTATAGCTTACTCATCCGTTTCTCATATGGGTTTTGTTACAATAGGTACATTTGCACTAAATCCAGAAGGTGTAAATGGTGCTATTATTACAATGATATCTCACGGTTTAACATCAGGAGCATTATTCCTGGCGGCAGGTTTTATATACGAGAGATTACATAGTTATGAGATGAAAGATTTAGGCGGTATGGCTAAGTTTGTACCTGTATTTGCTACATTATTTATGATATCTGCTATGGCTTCTGCAGGTTTACCTGGATTATCTGGTTTTGTAGGGGAGTTTTTATCATTACTTGGTACATTTAAAGTAAGTATACTAACAGCTTCATTAGCTGGTCTTAGTTTGATAGTAGGTGCAGCTTATACATTATGGTTGTACAAAAGAGCGATGTTTGAAGAGGAGTTACTATCAAAAGAAAAAATTAAAGAGTATTCTAAACTAAAAGACCTTAATACTACTGAGCTTTGGTCATTTTTACCACTTGTTATATTTATGTTTGTTATAGGTTTATATCCTAACTGGTGGATTAATCTTATAAATAATACAACTGCATTTGTTCTTCATAAGATTGTGGGAGGTTAATGAAGATGACTATAGTGCAACAGCTTGTATCAGGTTTAGGAATACCTAATTTTAATGTTTTAATTCCTGAGATTATTGTGTTGATAACTGGAATTTTGGTTTTTGTCGTAGAGTTGTTTACAAAAAATAGGAATGTACTTTTATATATATCAATATTTGGTCTTTCTTTAGCATTTCTTTCTAACTTTTTAATATCAGAAGGTACTATCACTTTATATGGTCTTTATATTGTAGATTCATTTGCTATAGTCTTTAAAGTTTTTATGATTTTTGGAACAATTTTAGTACTATTTTTACTTCAACCTTATGTTGATAGTAAAAAAACTTCCTATGGTGAATATTACTACTTAATTATGTTTTCTCTTCTTGGTATGATGATAATGGTTTCTTCTCCAAATCTTGTTAGTTTTTATATTGGATTGGAATTAATGTCAGTATCTATATATATTCTCGTTGGATTATGGAGAAAAGATTATAAATCTAAAGAAGGAGCTTTTAAATACCTTATAATAGGTGGTGCAGGTACTGCTGTTATAAGTTATGCTATAGCACTTATCTATGGGAAAACTGGAAGTTTTGATTTTGCAAGAATATTTATGGAAATTCAAGATAAATCAGATATAGGTTTAATAGGAGGTTTAGTCCTACTTATATTAGGTTTAGCTTTAAAAGCTTCAGCAGTTCCACTGCATTTTTGGACTCCAGATGCTTACGAATCTGCTCCAACACCTATAACTGCCTTTTTAGCAAGTGTTTCAAAAATTGCAGTGTATGCGGCAATATTAAGGATTATGGTTGAAGCGTTTCCTATGGTTAACAACCTATGGTCTTATGGATGGGCAATACTCGCTGCTGCATCTATGATAATAGGTAACTTTGTAGCTTTAAAACAAAGAAATGTCAAAAGAATGTTAGCTTACTCTTCTATAGCCCATACAGGTTATATTTTGGCAGCTTTAGCTTCACCTACAGGAATTGGTTTTGTTGCATTAATTTTTTACTCTTTAACTTATATATTTATGGCTCTTGGTGGCTTTTTATTCCTATCAGCATTTGAAAGAAGTGGCAACTGGTCAAACGATATAGATGACTTTAAAGGTCTTGCAAAAAAGCATCCTATTATGTCTTTATTTATGCTTATATATATGTTCTCTATGCTTGGAATTCCACCAACAGTAGGTTTTATGGGTAAATTTGGTGTGTTCTTAGCTTTAATAGCAAATAATGTATGGTGGTTAGCTGTTATACTTGTTATTACAAGTATAGTGTCTGCTGGTTATTACTTAAGAATAGTTGCTTATATGTATATGTATGAACCTATAATGGAAGAAAGGTTTAATTTAAATGTTTATGAAAAGTTTACAATAGGTTTCCTTGCAATACTTGTTATTGTGATAGGTATATATCCAACAGTATTTTGGGAAATTTCTAATGTGTTAGCCTCAGTACTTGTTATGAACGTAGGTGCAAGATGATAAAAGGAGATGTTTTTATCATCTCTTCACCTGCTGGTGGTGGTAAAACTACTTTAACAAATATGATATTAGAAGAAGATTATAAAATAAAAAGAGTAGTTACATATACAACAAGAAGAAAAAGAAAGAATGAGAAAGATGGTGTAGATTACGTTTTTGTAAAAAAAAGAGAATTTAAAAAGCTGATAGGACAGGATGCATTTTTAGAGTATGCTCAAGTTCATGATAACTATTATGGTACACCAAAAAAAGAAGTTTTTGATTTGTTAGAAAGAGGTTATGATGTAGTTCTTGTTATTGATGTGCAAGGTATGAGACAGATAAAAGAAAAAATCCAAAATGCTATAACTATATTCATTCTTCCTCCTTCCTTTGAAGAGTTAGAAAATAGAATGAGGATGAGAGGGGAAACATCTGAAGAAATAGAAAAACGTCTACAAACAGCAAGAAAAGAGTTATTTGCATGGAAAGATTATGATTATGTCATTGTAAATGAGTATATAATAGAAGCAAAAGAAAAGCTAAAAACAATAATAAATGCACAGAGATTAAGAAGAGATAGATTTGACCTTAATCTTATAAAAGATGAAAAGATGAAGAAGATTATGTTATAATAATATATTTATTTTAATTTTTGGAGGTTAAAGTTTGAATCAAAGGCCACTTATAGAGCAAGCATTAAAAAAAGTGAGAAGCAGATATGAATTAGTTCATGCAACATCAAAACTTGCTATAGAATTATATGAAACAGGTCAAGAAACATATGTAACAGAAGAAGGCATTCCTTTGAAGAAAACAGTTATAGCAATAGATGAGATAGCCTTAGGAAAAGCTCAAATTAAGATAAACAAAGATAAATAGTAAAATACTTTCCTTTTACTTTTTTAATTACTTTTATATCGTTTAATTTAGCAACTTCTTCAAGGATTATTAACCCTATTCCACTTCCACTTTCTAAGTCTTTTTTTATATCATTCTTAATGATTAACATCTTTTTAAAAATTTTTATCATTACTTTATTTTTTGAATATTTAAAAGCATTTTCAATAGCTATGTTTAAAATAATATCTATGTCTGATTTTATTTTATAAACTTCTAATTTGCTTAATCGTAGGAATAGTTTTTTATTACTGAACTCAAACTCTTTTAAGTTATTTAATATAAGTTCATCTATAAAAAAACGTTCTTCATTTTTCCTTTCAAACTGAAACTTTTTAAATGTTTCAATGAGATTTTTTAAATCATAGTTAATAGTTTTCACTAATTTTTCAATTTTTTCGGTAGTTGGATTATTACATTTGTTTTTTAATATCTCAATATTTATATTTAAAGATGTGGTTTTGTTTCCAAGTTTATGACTTACTGAAAGTAAAAGTAGCTGAAGAAATTGTTTATATCTCTTTTCCTTCTCTAAATATCTTTCGGTTATCTTATATACTATCAAAATGGAAGAGAATACTAAAAATGCCTCCCATATTAATAAAGATTTTCCATAATCTTTTTTTATATCTTTAATGTTCAAATTTGGTTCAGAAAGATATCCATATCCTTGTTTTTCTAATAGGTAATTTACATATTGGTATTTGTCAATAACTTCATTGAGATAGTATAAATTTATAAAGTTAATCATAGTTAAGCTAAATATAAATACAATGCTTATAAGAATTAAAATTTTTGTTTCATATCTCAATTTAATCTATATCCTCTACTTTTTAATGTTTCTATTGTACCTTCAGGAAATATTTTCCTTAAATCTTTTATGTATGCTCTTACTATTTCATCTCCAACTACTTTTCCTTGCCATACATAGTTTAAAATACTTTCGCTACTGACAATTTTACCTCTATTTTTAAGTAAATAGTAAAGTAAATTCCACTGTGTTTTTGTAAGTTTTATCTCATTCCCATTTTTAAAAACTTTCTCGTTTCCTATATCTATCTCAACATCTCCAATTAAAATTTTTTCAGATATATGAATACGTTTTGATAAAGCTTTAATTCTTAGTAGCAGTTCTTTTGGTTCAAAAGGTTTTGTTAAATAATCATCTGCTCCATATTCAAAACAAACTTCTTTATCTTTTAAAGCTGTTTTTGCTGTAATTATAAGAACAGGTGTTTGTAAGCCTTTTATCCTTAGATGTTTTAATAAATTCTCTCCTTTTGAGTACCTTAATATAAGGTCTAAAATGATTACATCAAATTCTGAAAAAGATATAATATCATCTAATCCTCTTTCATCCTCAATCCATAAACATTCTATACCATTAATCTCTAAATACTCTTTTATACTTTCTCCTACATTTTTATCATCTTCAACAAGTAACACTTTCATCTCTTTTCCAAAGCTTTAACTAATTTTTCTTCTACTTCTGTAAGCCAGTGTTCCCTTCTTATAACTTCATCAAATGTTTCTTTATGTAAAAGTTCATAGTTATGATACTTTGATTTTAACTCTTCATATCTGTAAAAGAAGTTTAAAGATGGTATAAATTTTACAATCTGGTCTATCTCAAAAAAGTTAATATCGTTTTCTATCAACTGTTTTTTTATATCTTCTGAAATATGGCTATTTGTAATTACTAAAATTTTTTCTAACTCGTATTTTTCTTTACCATTTAGTAGATTATTAATAAATTTTGAGTTTAAATCTTTTATCTTTGTAAAGTCTATAATAGATAAACCAAGATAACTTACTTTTTCATCATTACTGTATTTAACAATAATATCTAAATTACAGTCTTTATATATAGGTAAATCTATTAGTTCAAATCCCATCATCTCAAAAGAGTTTGTAATAAAGTAGTTAAGTTCTGACCCTTTCATTTTTTTTAGATAATCTATCTGTGAGTGTGTCCATGGATAGTTATGAATATTTTCTTTTAGATTTCTTATCTCTTCTAAAGTCTGATTTATGTAATCTTTAAGTTTTTGGGATTTTTGTAAAAATCTTTCTTTTTCTTCTATAAATTTTTCTTTGTAAGCGTTTAATGTTGGAATTAACATCTCTCTTTCTCTTCTTTTTTCCTCTTTGTATCTTATTAAGCTGTATATAATTATAATGCTAAATATTATTGATATGATAACTATATCAACCAGGGATATTTCCATAGATTTCCTCTAAAGAATTTTTATAGATATAGTAAATTTCTTTTTGGAATAAAATAAATTTTACTACATCAAATTTATTTGGATTTTCTTTTAAAAATTCAACAACAGCATTTAAAGCTACTTTTGAAGCTTCTTTTATATCACATCTATATGCACCAGTGCTAATAGACGGAAATGATATAGATTTTATATTATTTTTTAATGCTAATTTTAATGAGTTTATATAGGCATTCTTAAGGAGATTTTTTTGATTTTCTGTCATTTTGCCATTGCAGATAGGACCTACTGTGTGTATAACGTATTTTGCTTTAAGATTTCCACCTGATGTTATTACAGCTTCACCTGTTGGAAGACCTAAAGGGTATATAGTTTTTCTTATCTCTTTACATTCTTCAAGTATCTGAGGGCCACCTTTTGAATGGATAGCCCCATCTACACCTAACCCTCCCATTAAAGTAGAGTTTGCAGCATTAACTATAGCTTCTGTATCACTTTCTGTTATATCCCCAATTTCTAATATAAGCTTAGTACCATTTATTTTTACTTTCACAAAAATATTTTATCATTTAATCATAAAATCTTCAGGTTTTATATTTTCAAGCATCTTTTTAAATCTTTCTAAATCTTCATCTTTTATTGTATTATTTTCTACATCTTCAATTTGTTTTTCTAAATCTTCAACGGTGTTTATACTGTCTTCTGTTTCTGCAACCTTTAAATCTTCAAGATTTACTTTCTTAACAACATTTTCATTTAAAAATATAGGTGCATTGAACCTTAATGCTAAATTTATTGCATCACTTGGTCTTGAATCTATAACAATCTCTTTACCTTCTTTATTAAGAATAATGTTTGCTATATAAGCATTATTAACAAAATCAACGATACGAACTTCTTTTACTACACTACCTAAAGCTTCTATTACGTTTTTGAAAAGATCATATGTTAAAGGTCTTAGTGGCTTAAAACCACTTTGAGATATAACTATACCTTCTGCTTCAGCTACACCTATCCAAATATGGTATATATCATTTGGATTATTTATATCATAAAGTAAAACTATTGGACTTCCTGTTATAGAATCTATTACTATACCTTTAACTTTTACTTCAACCATTTCTATCACCTCTAATATCAAATTTATTTATAATAATTTACTAAAATTTTTAAAAAATG
>JBBIPN010000009.1:0-31327 GCA_037442825.1 Sulfurihydrogenibium sp.
CAAAAGTAGCTGCTGCTGCTGGATTAAAGAAAGCAGAAGCTGAAAGAGCTGTAAATGCTGCGATTGATGCATTGGTACAAGCTCTCTCAAAAGGTGAGAGAACAGCTATCCCTGGTCTTGGTGTATTTAATGTAAAACAAAGAAAAGCAAGAAAAGGAAGAAACCCAAGAACTGGAAAAGAAATCAAAATACCAGCAAGAAAAGTTGTTTCATTTACACCTGCTAAATCTTTAAAAGAATCAGTTAACAAGTAAAAAAGAGGGGCTTTAATGCCCCTTTTAAAAATTAAAGGAGAATCTCATTAGATTAGATAGATTTCTTTCAAATCAAGGTATCGGTAGCAGGTCAGAAGTTCAAAAACTGATAAAAAAAGGTTTAGTTTCTGTAAATAGAGAAGTTGTCAAATCTCCATCTCTTCATATAGATCCAGAAAAAGATGTTATAGAAGTTGAAGGTGAGAAAATAAACTATAAAGAAAATTTTTATTTTATATTAAATAAACCATCAGGTTATATAACAGCTACTGAAGATGAAGAATATCCTACAGTTATAGACCTTTTTGAAGATGATATCAAATCTAAACTTTTCCCTATAGGTAGATTAGATATAGATACCGAAGGTTTACTTCTTATTACAACTGATGGTATGCTTGCCCACCGTTTAGCCCATCCAAAATGGAATATAGAAAAAGAATATTTTGCAGTTGTTGAAGGAAACATATCATATATAAATTTTTCAGAATTTGAAAATAAAGGTATCTTTCTTAAAAAAGAAAAATATCAGACAAAACCATTTAAAGTTAAAGTAAAATCTGCTTCCGAAGAAAAATCTGAAATATTTATAACAGTTACAGAAGGTAAATATCATATCGTAAAAAAGATAATGCAACAGTTAAATCATCCAGTTTTATATTTAAAAAGAGTAAGGATAGGTAATTTATACCTTGATGAAAATTTAAAAGAAGGGGAATATAGAGAACTTAAAGAAAAAGAGATAAAAGATTTAAAAAAACTTGTAAATTTAAATGATAAATAAAAAAGTTTTATCGTTTTCTCTTTTTGATACTGGTGAAACGATTCTTGGAGCATTGATATACTCAACATTTTTCCCACTTTATATAACATCACATATAGATACAAAAATTTATAGTTTAGTTTATGGTTTAACTTTCTTAATATCTTTTTTATTTGCACTAAAGATAGGTAATTTAGCAGATATTAAAGGGTTAAGAAAACAGCTTTTTTCTTTATTTGCAACACTAACAGCTTTATTTTGCTTTTTTCTTGGATTTTTAACAGAATATCCTATTCTTTCTTTAATCGTATTTTCTTTAATGTCTATAACTCATCAACAAAGTTTTGTGTTTTACAATTCTTTACTCTTAAATTTTGAAAATAAAGGCTTTGTTTCAGGTGTTGGTGTTACTTTTGGTTATATAGGTTCTGCTGTTGCCCTTATCTTTTTTGCAAGATTTTTAAACATTCCCGAGGTATACTTCTTTACAGGGCTAATATTTATTTTATTTTCTCTACCTTCCATTTTGTTTTTAGGTAATCCACATATAAAGCAAAAGTTTAATTTAAAAGAGATATTTAAAGATAAAAGATTTATCTTAACTATCCTTTCAATACTTACCCTTACAGAAGTAGCAAATACATTGATTGCTATGATGAGTGTATATTTAAAAAATGTCTATAATTTAGATAACTTGAATATTTACAAAGTTATAGGATTTTCTGCTGTAGGTGGTATTTTAGGTGGAATTTTTTGGGGGAAAATGGTTGACATCTTCAATCCAAATAGAATCTTTCCTTTTGGCTTTTTTATGTGGAGTCTATTTTTTATTTTTTTACCTTTTGTAAATGTAGATTTTATTCTAGTAATAGGATTTTATGCAGGTTTTATTTTGGCTCATCTTTGGACTGTAAGCAGAATTTATCTTATAAAAAACTTTCCAGAGTCTCAAGTTTCAACGAGGATGTCATTTTTATCACTAACAGAAAGAATTGCATCAACATCAGGTTTATTTATATGGGCTTTTTTCTTAGCCATAACAGGAGATAACTATAAACTATCTGCATTTTTAATGTTTATATTTCCTATTATAGGTTTTTTCGTTTTTAGTTTAAAAGACAGATTTAATTGATTACTTTCTACCTTAAAGAATTCTTGACAACTCAGGTCAAGCCGCCTTCTATGTTGGATAGGTGTTCCATCTAATAGGATAACACAGATAAGAGTTATATTTTATATCTGTTAAGATAGTTAAAAGCTCTATTACCACATAGCTAATTGGTAAGAGTGATAAGAGATAACAAGGATAAAATGGATATAAGATATGTTTATAGAAAATTGTAATGAGAGATTTTAATAAAAAAGTTTAAAGATTCAAAAATATTTTTTCTACCTATAACAATATGAATGTAATACTTACCTTTTACGTTTATTGCTATTTTTTTGCTCCTTTTATATTCGATAAAATTAATCTTACAGTTTTATTACATCTTTCTTAAAGCAAATAATATAGTTAATTCAAATCTGCTGTTATACTGCTTGCTTACTTTCACTATGAAAAATAAAATTTTTTGATGTATCCACCACTCCATATATCTATAAAATGTCTTTCGTGATATTTTTATCTTTTTTTATTTATCTTATTTAAAAAATTTACTGCTTTAGATTATATTCTACCTAACTAACTGCATCGAAAAAACTCTTTTGCTAATTTAGCATTTTTTTATATATTCTTTTATTGATTCTGTAGATACATTACCAGCAGTTGCAACAAAATATGCTCTTGTCTATATAGAATCTTTTTATTTATACTGGGGAAATTTTTATCTAATTAGCAATATCTTTTATTACATTAATAAGTTTACTTAGGATGGATAATGTTTCTTCTATATGTATTCATTTTAAATCATATTTGGTAATTATATAACATCTCTTGAAATTTTTTTAACTATTTGTTATAATATTTATATAATTAATTCCCGAGTAGCTCAGCAGGCAGAGCGGTCGGCTGTTAACCGACTGGTCGGGGGTTCGAATCCCTCCTCGGGAGCTTCTTCTTTAATCAAAAAATAATCTGGAGGTTAAGAATGGACCTTTCTAAAATTCCGGCTGGTAAAAACCCACCTGAAGATATTTATGTTGTTATTGAAATACCGCAAGGAAGCAGCATAAAGTATGAAGTAGATAAAGAGAGTGGTGCTGTATTTGTAGATAGATTTTTATTTACAGCTATGTATTACCCATTTAACTATGGATTTATACCAAACACATTGGCAGATGACGGAGATCCAACAGATGTCCTTGTTATATCAAGGGAATCTGTAGTTCCTGGAAGTGTTATAAGATGCAGACCTATTGGAATGCTTGAAATGGAAGATGAAGAAGGTATAGATACAAAAGTTATTGCTGTACCTGTTTCAAAATTAGACCAAACATTTGAAGGAATAAATGAAGTAAGCCAATTACCAGAAGCAACTTTAAACAAGATAAAACATTTCTTTGAACACTATAAAGAGTTAGAATCTGGTAAATGGGTTAAAGTAAAATCTTTCAAAGATTCGTCTGCAGCTAAAGAAGATATTAAAAATTCTATAGAAAATTTCAAAAATAAAGGATAAAAATCAAAAGGGGATGTTCTCCCCTTATTTATAACTTTTCTATATAGATCTCTTCAAAATGCTCTTCTTGTATAATATTAACTTTGTTATCATAATCTAAAAATAACAATGCAACAAATGCTTGTGGTTTATTTGGATAGTTTAAATCTGAAAACTTTATTAGATCTGTAAAATTTTCAATCTCTTCTTCTAAGTATTTTATAGCATCTTCTAAGACAGCTTTATGAAGGTTATAATCAAACTGTTTATTATTTTTTCTAACTCTTGATTTATTATCTTGATTTTCTCTTTTCCTTTTAGATGGTTTATATTCTAATGGTGGAGATGTATACTCCTTTAGTATTAAAGCAATCTCATCTAATGTATAAAATCGTTTTATGCCAAAAATCCTTTTTCTAGATAATTTGTTTTCATTTTCTTCTTCAATCTTTAAACTTTCAGCCTTTAACTTTAAAAGTAAAGATGCTGCTATAATCACTTTTGATGCAGTTATAAAATCTGGTATATAGATATTTTTGACCTCTTCGAGATACTTTTCAGCTAATATAGATATATCTATATTCCAAGGGTCTATTTCTCCTTTCATTACAAGCTTAATTATTATATCTATTGGATTTTGATCCATAGATTTTCTCCCATACAAAGTTATAAAAATCCTTTTGGAACTCTAATTCATAACTAACTGCGTAAACATTTTTATTTTTAATTTTTATAATATCTTTTTCGGTTGTGAGATAAAGTTTATTACTATCAAATTTAAAATTTTTATAATCGTAGTGGTCTGGACGTCGTATAAAATCTGATATATTGAATTTATATTTTTGAGATAATTCTTTTACACTATCAAAAAACTGCTTGTTATTTCCAATACCAGAAATTACAATAAAAGTTTTTCCTGTCAAAAATGAAAGTTCTATTTCATTAAAATCAGTATCTACCAATTTTTCTATTTTTTCTTCTGCTATAAAAAACGGTTTATTGTATTTTTTTAGTGTTTGTATAAATAGACCTTTATTTTTTATATGGTTAAACCTTGTTATTAAAAAAGCATCAGCAAATTTATAAAAAGATTTTGGTTCTCTTAGATTACCTTCAGGTAGTAAGTTATCATTCCAAAATGGCTTTGTTACATCAACTACAAGAATATTTAAATCTCTATAAAGTTGAAAATGTTGAAATCCATCATCTAATAAAAAAATATCATACTCTTTGTATACTTTTATAGCTGATTTATATCTATCTTTACCTACATAAACATCAAAGCCTTTTTTTGTCATTAAGTAAGATTCATCTCCACATATTGTATAGTCCATATCTACTTTACATAAAAAATTTTCATCTTTTGATTTTCTTTTATAACCTCTTGTTAATACTGCAACTTTTAGGTTTTTAGATTTTAAATATTTTGCTATACTTATGGTAATTGGTGTTTTTCCTGTTCCACCTACTGATAGGTTTCCAACAGAGATTACAGGAATAGGTAGTTTTTTTTGTTTTAAAATTCCACTTTTATATAAATATCTTCTTGTTATAGCTCCTATGAAATATAAAATAGAAATTGGAAAAAAGATTTTACGAAACATTTGGGAAAAGTTTTCTAATTTCATATAGAACAACTTCTTTATTTTTTCCATATCTTCTTGAAAAGTGAAAAACTATAAGACTTTTTACATTTGCCAAATTTGCTATCTCTGCTGTTTGTGTAGTTGTAAGGTGGTAAACTTTTGAAGCCTGTTCTTTATCTCTTTCTAAAAACACAGCTTCACAGTATAGATAATCAGAATCTTTAACTAAATTGATTATTTTTTCTTTATTCTTTTTATTATAAATAACATCTGTAATATAAGATATTTTTATACCTTTTTGTGTATAGCTGTATTCTTGTTTTAAAAACTCATAACTATATTCAGTATCACCTATTTTGTATGTTTTATCTTGGTTTTCATTGTTCTCTAACCATTTTTTAAACTCTCCAATCTCTTTTCCTTTAAGTGGTAAGGTTTCTACTTTTTCTTTTTTTAAAAAAAGCCTATCTTTATATTCAAAACTATAACCCATTACTTGGATTTTGTGATCTAAAATGGCATACCTTACTCTGTAATATTCATTTTCATAGATTATGTCGTTGTTTATATATTCTGATTTTATATAATCTTTTGCAAACTTATTTTTGATATCAAATTCATAGTGGTCAAAGGAATTTTGGTTTAAATTTTTTACTTTAAAAATAATCTGTGGTTCTAACTCTACTAAGTTCCATGTATAACCTTGAAGTTTAGAATAAACGTTGTAGGCTAAAGGGTCTATTCCAAACATTTCAATTATTTGTGGTTTACCAAGTTTATTTCTAAGTAAAAAATCAAATCCTATAAAATGGTCCATATGTGTATGGGATACAAAAATTTTATTTATTTTTTTTATAAGTTCTCTATCAAGTTTATAAATATTTCCTATATCAAAAAGTATATAGTCTCTAAGTTCTGGTATCTCAATTACAATACCTGGATCTTCATATTTTTCATTAACGAGATAGTGTTTTATCCTACTTGACATTTAATAACTTTCTTACTCCATTAATCTTTTAAAGCCATTTTCATAAAGGTTTCTTAAATTTTCCATATTTTCTTTTATATTTATATCATTTATTGTTAAATCTAATACAGGTTCTTCTAAAACTTTTCCTGCTATTTTAAATCCTAAATCTAAATTTTTTGCTGCTTCTTCAAGATCTTTTATATCTTTTTCTTCAAAAGTTATAACAATTATAGATCTTAACTCATCAAAAAGTTCAAAATCTGGTCTATATGTTGTATTTAAACTTATTTTTGTTCCTAAGGTAGTTTCTTCTTTAAATGCTGGTTCTAGTAAAGCTGTTATTAATCCACCATCAGAGACATCATGTGCAGATTTTATTTTAGATTTATTTTTGCTTATAAATTCCATCATTTTCTTTTCAATATCTAATAATACTTCTCCAATATCTCCACTTACAATGCCAAAAACTTCTTTTAAGTAATCACTACCAGCAATATTAGGTTTTTTATTTACTTCTCCAATAATTGCTATTATATCTCCTGGTTTTTGATAAAATGACCCAATAGCTTCTTCTACTTTATCAATAACGCCAACAGCAACAACTATTGGTGTAGGATATATATTTATTCTTTTATCTGATAAAACAGTTTCATTATAAAGAGATACATTACCGCTGATTACTGGTGTATTTAAGGTTTGACAAGCATCTGCCATTCCTTTTGTAGCTTGTTCAAACTGCCACATAATCTCTGGATTTTCTGGATTTCCCCAGTTTAAACAGTCTGTAATTGCAAGTGGTTTTGCTCCTGTAATATATACATTTCTTACAGCTTCAGCTACTACTTTTTTACCGCCTTCATAAGGATCAAGATAAACAAATTTGCCATTTCCATCAGAAGATATTGCTATTCCTTTATTGGTTTTTACTTCAGGTCTAAAAGCCCATTTTAGTCTTAAAACTGCTGCATCGTATCCTGGTTTAAATACTGTGTTTGTTCCTACCTCATGGTCATACTGAGAGTATATCCATGATTTTTTAGCTACTGTTGGTGATGATAAAACTTTTTTTAAAGATTCTAAAATATCTACGTCTGGTAGACTATCTTGATTGAATGATTTAACTTCTTCTAAATATTTTGGCTTTTGTCTTGGTCTATCGTAAATGGGTGCATCATCTACGATTGCTGATATAGGTAAATCTGCTAATTTTTCACCTTTATAGAAAACTTCCATCCTTTTTGTATCTGTTGTTTCTCCTATTACAGCAGCTTCAAGATTATGTTTTTTCGCAATTTTTAAAACTTCTTCAACATTTTCATCATCTACAGCATACAACATTCGCTCTTGGGATTCTGATAGTAAAATTTCATAAGGTGTCATATTTTCTTCTCTCAATGGTACATTTTCAAGATATACTTTTACCCCCATATCAGATTTTGCTCCAAATTCTGATGTAGAACCAGCAAGCCCAGCAGCTCCAAAGTCTTGACATCCTGCTATCAAACCTTTTTCCATAACTTCAAGGGTACATTCTATTAATCTTTTTCCAAAGAATGGGTCTCCTATTTGTACATTAGGTCTTTTTGATTCACTTTCTTCACTAAATTCAGCAGATGCCATTGTAGCTCCATGTATTCCATCTCTACCTGTAGATGAACCTACCATAATCATTTTTTGTCCTATCCTTGTAGCTCTTGCTCTAAACATTTTGTCTTTTTCAAGAACACCTAAACAAAAGGCGTTAACTAATGGATTTCCAGCATAAACTTCATCAAATACTGTCTCACCACCTACTGTTGGGACTCCAATACAGTTACCATAAAACCCTATACCTTCAACAACTCTTTTAACTATTGGCTTTGTATCTTTTATACCTTTCCTATTTCCATCGTTTCTAACATCTCCAAATCTTAAGCTGTCCATTAATGCTATAGGTCTTGCACCCATTGAGAGAATATCTCTGATAATCCCACCTACACCTGTAGCTGCGCCATGGAAAGGTTCGATATAAGATGGGTGATTATGGGACTCTATTTTAAATGCTACTGCATACTTATCGTCTATTTCAACAACACCAGCATTCTCTCCTGGTCCTTGTATTACCCAAGGTGCTTTTGTAGGAAAAACTTTTAAAAATGGTTTTGATGATTTATAAGAACAATGTTCACTCCAGAGTGCTCCAAAAATACCAAGTTCTATTTCATTTGGTTCTCTTCTAATTAGTGAGACTATTCTTTTATATTCATTTACATTTAATCCATGGGCTTTTAAAATAATCTCTTCCATTTACTAACCCCTTCTTTAAAATATGGAAAAATTATTATATCATTATTAAACATTGGAAAAATAAGGTTATTTCTTAAAAAGATAACATATAGTATATTCCAGATTTTACTTTATCTATTGAAAGTTTAGAGTTTGCAAACTCTTCTAAAAATGACTTTTTATTTTTTATCTCTACAATTGGTGAATCTTCTGGTATTTTTGCAAGTTTTTTTGCTTCTTCTATAGCATCTTGAATATTTCCTATCTTATCTACAAGTCCAAGTTTTTGTGCTTCTTTTCCACTAAATACTCTACCGTCTGCATAATTTCTAAGTACTTCTTTTTTAATAGGTCTATATTTAACAATTGCATCTAAAAACTGGTCATAAACATCTAAAACTGTCTTTTCAAGAAGTTTTTTCTGTTCTGGTAGTAAAGGTTTAGTAGGATAAAGAATATCTTTATTTTCTCCACTTTTAACAGTATTTACTTTAACACCTAATTTATTAAGTATCTCACTTACATCTACATGTTGAATAATTACACCTATACTACCTGTTATTGTACCTGGGTTCGCATATATCACATTGGCTGGTGCAGATATATAATAACCACCAGATGCAGCTACATTTCCCATAGATACAACTACTGGTTTTTTCTGTCTTAATCTTTCTATAGATCTATATATTTCTTGAGATGCTCCTACTGCTCCACCAGGACTATCAACCCTAATAACAACAGATTTTATAGATTCTTTTTTTTCTGCTTCTAAGATATTATCTATAATATCTACATACTCTGAAATTGTTCCATCTATAGATATTAACGCTACTTTTGGCTTACTTTCGTATCTTACTATTGAAATGATATAAAATAAAACAATTAAAACAACTAACCCAATAAGCATCTTCTTTTTCATTTCTTACTCCTTGCTAAAAATTATCATATTATCAGCATGGATAACTTCTTCTACTTTTTTATTTAGTAGTTTTTCTGCTTCAGATGTTTTTAAACCTTTTATTTTTTTAATCTCTTTATAGTTTAGGTTAACAATGCCTTTTCCTATAATATTACTTTCTTCATTTGAAATTGCTACTACATCGTTTTGATTAAATATTCCTTCTACATCTTTAATTCCGCTTGGAAGCAAGCTTTTTCCTTTCTTAATAGCAAGCTCTGCTCCTTTATCTATAATTATCTTACCTTTTGGATAGGATAACAACTCTAACCATGTTTTCTTACTTGGCTTTTTTTTCTTTTTAGATGGGTATATAAATGTTCCAATTTTTTCATTAAATAGTAGATTTAAAAAGTTGTCTTGTTTTGGTAGTATAACAACAGGAATAGAATGTTCAGTTGCTATTTTTGATGCCTCCAGTTTACTTCTCATACCTCCTGTTCCAAAAGATGATTTAGAAGTTTTTGCAAAATTTAAAGCTTCTTGAATATCTTTTATTTCATCTATAAGTTTTGCATCTGGTTTTGATGGGTCATCTGTATAAAGTCCACCGGCTGTAGATACTATTATTAGTAAATCTGCATCAAGTAGTATAGAAACATGAGCAGCTAAAAAATCATTGTCTCCAAAAACAATTTCTTCTATAGCTATAGTATCATTTTCATTTATTATAGGAATAACTTTTAGTTCTAACAGCTTATTTAATGTTTCTTTTGCGTATATATATCTTTTCCTTTCTCTTAGCCCTTCCAATGTTAATAAAACTTGTCCTATAATTAGTTCATACTTAGAGAAAATCTTATCGTATATCTGCATTAGATAAGCCTGTCCTACGCTTGCTATTGCTTGTTTTTCTGTAATATTTTTAGGTCTCGATTTTAGTTTTAATTTTTTAACACCTGCTAAAACAGCTCCTGATGAAACTATTACAATCTCTCTGTCTTTTATTTGTGAAATTTGTTGAACCAAATTTGTTATAAAATCTCTATCAATCTCACCATTTTTTTCTAAAATTCCAGAACCAATCTTTATAACAATTTTCTTTGCTTTTTTTATGTATGAAAATCTATCCATATGCTAACCTTTTTTTGCAAAAATTAAGTATCCTGTATGGGCTACCATTCTATCTTCAGGTCTTAATCTGTCTGGCACAGGTTTGTAAGACCTTATTAGTATCTCTTCTACTTCAATATCTATAAAATCTAATTTTTTTAGTTCTTTTAATGTTTCTGATACTTGGTTTGTTGTAGGTACTAAAAAACCAATAGATGCACCTGTCTTTAGTACATTTTTAATATTTTCTAAATGTATCCATGGCTCTCTAACATCAATAAAAGCAGCGTCAAAATCTTTTTCTTTTATAGGTTCTGATAAATCTTGAATGTGCGGTACTATAACATGATCAAGTTTTGCAAGTTTTAAGTTTTGTAGTGCATTTTTTAGAAATTTTTCTTCTTTTTCGTATACGTATATTTTCCCACTTGGTTTTAATGCATTTGCCATAACTATTGAAAGGGCACCACTTCCAATACCAGATTCTAAAACTTTCATCCCATCTGTAAGACCGAGTTTTAACGTAATGTAAGCAGAATCTTTTGGGTAAATTATCTGGGTAAACCTTTTTATACCATACATTATGATTTCGTAAAGTGTAGGTTTTAAAAGTTTGAAAGGTTCCCCTTTATGGGTGTAAACAGTTTCTCCCCAGTTTTTACCTATGAGGTCATCAAACTTTATAGAACCAAGATGGGTAGAGAACTCTTTTTCATTCTCTACCACTACAAAAAAAGAGATTTTTTTACCTTTTAAATGGACAGTATCACCATCTTTTATCATTTTCTATGGCTTAAAAGGGCTATTGATAAATTTTTATTATCATAAAGGTCTATTGAGTAGTTATCCCAAAATACACATGTTCCACCTGCTATAAAGCATCCGCCAGATGGGTCCATATATCTTGCAAACAGTATTTTTTCTTTGCCAAGTTTTGACATAGATGTATCTTCAGCATAAATCATAGGTATAATATTTTCACCAGTGATTGTCAAACTATCTGTACAAGCCAACATAACTTTATTTATACATTTTTCTTTCATCTTTTCAGATGTTTTTGAAGTTGTGATTAAAAGGTTGTCTTTGTCATAGTTGTTTATATCGTCTGTAATTATATCACCATTAAACTTTATTCCAAATCTTTCTGCCATAGTATTACATGTATCAGCTATTCTATCTTCGTTTTTATAGTAAGCAAAAATTCCTACTTTTTTACCTTTTTTAACAAGACCTTCTATAAAGTCAACTTCTTCTTTTTTAAATGGTATTTCTGGATAATTAAATATGATTACATCATAATTTGCAAACTTTTCAAACTCGTCTACTTCATCAACTTGAATGTTATTTTCTTTTGCGTACTTTTGAAGTTTTGAAAAATAGTAGTGGTCAGATATGATAAACTCCTGATGTGTCAAACTCCATGCAACTTTTGTCAAAATTAATACCTCCTAAATAAATGTTTAATTAAATTTTACCATATAAAAAGGCTTTATTTATTTAATTGGTTAAAAATAGCTTTGGTACATTAACATTTAAAAAATTATCTATGTTTTGTAGAATTTACTGAATTTTTGATAAATTTAGTTTTTTATGATGTTAAATATTTTTTAAAGGGATTACCAAAAAATAATGTAATATTTTTAAGCTTTTTTAATAACTATATTTTTTCCTTTGTAAAAACAAACTCTATCCATTTCCTTATCTCTAAAAAAACTAAAGCTAACATAAATACTACAAGTGGATAATAAAGGTCAGATATATCTATCTCAGTTAGGTGAAGAACTTCAGGAAATAAAAAGTAAGCCAATACATGTAAAGGTATACCTATAAAGATTAGAGAAAGATAGATATAAGGGTTTATTTTAAAGCTTTCACTGACATTTTTAAAAAATGGAAATTCTTTTACAGATTGAATAGCATAAGCCCATTGAGCAACAATCATACATAAAAACACGACTGTTATAGCTTTTTCATAAGAAGACATTTCTAAAATCTTTTTAAATATAATTAAATTAACAATACCCATAAATAAAGCAAAAGATATTATCCTAAATAACTGCGTTTTATCTAAAAACCAATTTATAAACGTACTTGGTTTTAGTTTTTTAATCCAGCTTTCTTCTTTAGAAAAAATCAAAGATTTATCTAGTATTCCATCAGTTACTACATTTATCCATAAAATCTGTGTTGGAAAAAGCGGTTGTGGTAAATTAAATAAAATAAAGAGAGTTAAGAAAGTTATTTCTCCAATATTGGTTGCCATAAGTAGTTCTATAACTTTTCTAATGTTGTTGGATATTCTTCTTCCTATATAGATAGCATCTACAATAACTGATAAATCTCTTTCTAAAAGGATCATTTTAGCTATAGATTTAGCTGCTGGTGTCCCTTCATTCATTGCTATTCCAAGATTTCCAGATTTTATAGCTGGTATATCGTTTACACCATCACCCATAACAGCTACAGATTCACCATTATTTTGTAAAACTCTAACAATTCTATATTTATCTTCTGGTAAAGCTCTCGCTACAATTGATGTATTTTTTAATAGATTGTAAAGATCTTTATCGCTATATTTTTCAAGATCTTTTCCTTCAAAAACAAAATTTCCTTCTTCATGAATACCAACTATTTTTGCTATTGCTTTAGCAGTTTTTAGATTGTCTCCAGTTATCATGATTATTTTTATACCAGATTCTTTTGCTTGTTTTACTGCAAATTTAGCACTCTCTTTAGGTGGATCTAAAAATCCAACTAATCCACTTAGTTTTATTTTTTCTTTAAGTATATCTTTAGGTATATATTCTATTTCTTTATAACCAAAAGCTATAACCCTTAAACCATTTTCAGCCATTTCGTCATGAATCTTTCTTAAGCTATCTAAATCTTCATAATTAAAAGATAAATTTTCTAAAACTTCAAAAGCACCTTTTACAAATAGGTAATTTTTCCCATTAATACTATTTATAGAAGCCATGAGCTTTAGTTTTGTATCAAAAGGATAAAACCATTCTCTCTTATGCTCGTTTCTAATTTTTATAAAATCTATATTTATTGATTCTAAATATTTAATCAATGCTATATCTAAAGGATCACCTTTATCTATCTCTGTATCATTACATAAAGAAAAGATAAGGTTTGTAATATTTTCTTCTAAACTATATACCTTTTGAACTTTTAATTTATTTTCTGTAATTGTACCTGTTTTATCTGTACATATAAAAGTTGTACTTCCTAATGCTTCTACTGCAGGTAAATATCTCACTAATGTTTTCTTCTTATACAATATTAAAGAGCCTATAACTAATGCTATTGTTATAACAACTGGTAAACCTTCAGGAACAGCAGATACAAGTTGAGCCAATACTAAAAGCAAAGTATCTTTAAATTCTCTACCTTGAAGAATTCCTAAAATAAGTATAAAACTGCTAATTATGGTAAGGATAATTATTAAACGTTTTGAGAAATTGTTTATAGCTCTTATTAAAGGTGTTTCTATTTCCCTTGATTCCAATTTTGTATATATTTTTCCAATTTCTGTATTTAATCCAATAGCATATACAACAGCTTTTCCAAATCCTTTAGTAATAAATGTAGAAGCAAAAACTATATTTTCTCTTTCGTAAACAGGTGTATCTTCAGGTAAAACTTTATTATGAAATTTTGAAACAGGAATAGACTCCCCTGTTAAAATAGATTCATCAACCATAAGGTTCACAGATTCTATTAGTCTTGCATCTGCTGGTATTACATCTCCTTCTTCTAAAATAATTATATCTCCTATAGTAACTTCTTCAGCAGGAATCTCATAAACTTTTCCATCCCTAACTACTTTTGCAATGGGTTTTGAAAGTTTTAATAGTTGATTTATCTTTGATTTTGCTTTAACTTCTTGAAAGAATCCTATTAAGCCATTTATTAAAACTATCACAATGATAAAGAAAAAATCTTTATACTCCTTAAAAAGTAAAGCTATAATTGAAGCTATTATTAAAATTAATATTAAAGGATTTTTAAACTGATTTATAAAAATTTTTAAATTTGATTCTTCTTTTATTTCAATAAAGTTTAGACCATATATTTTCTGCCTTCTCTTTGCTTCTTCTGAATATAAACCATTTTCTGATATTTGTAATGTTTCGAAAACTTCTTCATTTTTCAGATGATGCATTTTTTCTTTCTCTTTCTACCTGTTCTTGATTTTTCTTTACAAACCATAAAGAACCAGCTACCAATAAAACTACACCAATTATAACTATTATTCCTTCAATAAAAGAGTTTGTATTACAAAAAACACCAAAAGATGAATAAGGGTCACACTGTTTTAAATCTGAAATATCTAAAGGATTTTTTTCTTCTACAAAGATTAAAAATTTTTCCATCTTTTTACCTCACAGATTTATATTTTCTGAAAGTGCTTTTGTAGCTTTTAAAAGTTGTTTTTGTCCTACTTTAGCATATCTTGCTGTTGTAATAGGTGAAGAATGTCCAAGTAATTCTTGAATAACTCTAAGTTCTGCTCCAGATGCTAAAGCCATAGTTGCTGCTGTATGTCTTAACTTATGTGGATGTAATGAGATAGCTAATTTCCTACCTATCTGTTTAATTTTTCTCCAAAGTGTATGATAAGATAAAGGAAATATTAAACTATCTTTACTATCTAAAAATTCATCTATACTTTTAATATAATCAACAAGAATATTTAAAGGTTTTCCGGTAATTGGTATTTCTCTCTCTTTATCACCTTTACCAACTACCCTAATATATCCAATATCATTAGTTAAAACTTCTCCTTTAATCAAACTATCTATTGAAAATGTCTGTCCATTCCTTTCTATAAGAATGTTAGATTTTTTTATACTAAGTAGTTCTGAAGACCTTAAACCAGTAGTAAGAAGTAAAACTACAATAGCTTTCTCTTGTAAATTATCTAAAGATTCTATAAGTTTTTTCACTTCTTCGTTAGATAAAGCAGATGGTATTCTTTGAGATACTTTGGGTCTATGGGATTTTGATATAGGTGATATAGATATCAACTCTAAATCTATAAGATATTGGAAAAGTGAGTTGACAGAAGCTAATTTACGGGCTATAGTAGAAGATTTTTTCCTTGAAGATTGCAAAACCATTCTAAATTTTGCAATATCTGCTTTTGTAATCTGCTCTACATTCTTATCGCTAACAATTTTAATAAACTGATTTAGGTCTACCTTGTAATTCTTAACAGTATGTGAAGATTTATCTGATATGTAAGATAAATAAAGTTCTATACATTCAGATAGCTTCATTCTCTCCACCTTTTGTACAGATTATGTTTTACGTCAAAAGTATCTAAAACTTTTCCTACAATAAAGTTAATCATATCATCTACAGTTTTAGGTTTGTGATAAAAGCCAGGTGAAGCACTTGCAACTATACCACCGGCTAAAGATACTTTTCTCATATTTTCTATATGAACCAAAGAAAAAGGCATCTCTCTAACTAATAAATATAATTTTTTCCTTTCTTTCAATGCAACATCACAGACTCTTTGTATAAGATTTGTACTAATCCCATTTGCAACACTTGCTAAAGTATCCATAGAACATGGTGCAACTATAACACCTTCTGTTTTTACAAGTTGGGAACCACTTGATATAGGTGCAGCAATATCTTTATTACCAAAAATTTCTACATTTTTAGGTAGATTTTCTAAAAATTCATTTTTTTTAATACCTTCTTCTTTTTCCATAACAATATAAGCAGATTCTGAAACTATAAGATAAACAAAATTTTCCTTAGAAAGCTCTTCTAAAATTTTTTTTCCGTATATAAAGCCACTTGCTCCAGTTATAGCAACAACAAACTTTTTCATAGTTAATTTACTTCTATCTCCCCTTTTAATGGGAAAACATTTGAACAGTAAGGGCAAGTAAAAATGTATTTTCCTGGATATATCATTTTAACCTTTATCTCTTTTGTTTCACCTTTCTTTATGTTTTGAACTATTACATCATAAGGTGGTAATATATAAAAACAATGGCCGTAATATCTTTGAGAAGTATCTTGACCTAATCCTTCATCTATAGCTGTTATTCTAAACAACACAACTTGATTTTTCTTTACATTTATATAATCTGGAACATATCCATTGTTAGAAACTTTAATATCTACAACTACATCTGGTTTTTCTTCAGTTTTAGTAGAACAAGAAATAATCAAAAATATAAAAAATAATGTTATAAATTTAGCAATCTTTCTTAAGCTCATTATAAAGCTCCATAACTTTTATTTCTAACTCTTGAATAGAGCCAGTATTTTCAATAATATAATCAGCATACTTTCTTTTTTCTTCTATGTCCATCTGAGCATTTATTCGTGCTAAAGCTTCTTCTTGAGTAAAGCTTTTTTCTATTAATCTTTTCAACTGTAATTCTTTTGAAGCATAAACTAAAACAATTTTATCATATCTTTTATAACTTCCTGTTTCTATCATTAAAGGTACTGAGATAAAAAGGATATCTTTATCTTTATTTTCTTCTATCCAGTTTTCAATATACTGATGAACTAACGGATGAAGAATACCTTCTAAAATCTTCTTCTTTTGAAAATCGTTAAAAACAATTTGAGCTAATTTTTTTCTATCTATATTTTTTTCGTTATCAAATACAGTTGGGAAATATTTCTTTATTTCTTCTTTAACATAATTTTGATTTAAAAGAAAATGAACAATTTTGTCAGCATCTATAACCTTAGCACCTAAACTTTCCAGTAGTTTTTCTACAGTAGATTTACCTGTTGCAATTCCACCAGTTAATCCGATAAGTTTCATAAACTACCTTCCTTTATATAAATATCAACTTTAGTGTAAGGTATTTCTATACCTTCAGATTTTAACCTTTTAAATAATCTTTTTCTAAGTTCACTTTCTACAGAAAAGCTAACTTCATAGTTTTTTGCATAAACAAAAAGTGTAAATTCTAAGGCACTATCACCAAAACCTGGGATAAACCGTAAAACAGGTGTTATTTCTTTTACAATGTTATCATCCTGAAAATTTTCTACTTCTTCTAAAACTACTTTTTCAAATTTATCTATATCAGTATCATAACTAACAGGAATTTTTATTCCAACCCTTATTATTTCTATTGGAGAAGCATAGTTTATTACAATACTTTGAGCTAACTTTTCATTTGGTATAACTATACTATCATTAGATAACGTTTTTAATGTTATAGTTCTCCAATTTATATTTACAATGTATCCTTTTTTTCCATCCTCAAGTTCAATAAAATCACCGACTTTAATTTTCTTTTCCATTAAAATATAAAAACCAGAGAAAAAATTAGCTAATGTATCTTTTAAAGCTAAACCAACAGCAAGACCACCGATTCCAAGGGTAGTAATAAGGGGTGCAATAGATATATTAAAGTAAGATAAAATAAAAAGTAATCCAGTTGTGTAAATGATTATATTTATTATAATAAATATAATTCCAATATTTGCCTCTGGGAGATTTTTTTCTTTTAAATAAAATCTTATTAATTTTGTAGTTAAATTTGCTAAAAAAATAGTAAAAGAGATTATGATTAAAGAAAAATATACTTTTTCAATTAAAAAAAGATATTTCTCAGGAAGAGATGAAAATTTAGAAGAAATATGAAAGGATATAACAAATATCCAAAATAAAGATGGAATTTTTAAAGTATTTATAATAATATCATCTATTCTTGTTTCTGTTTTTTTTGTAAAACGTTGTAATAATTTTATAAAAAAGATTCTGATAATATAGCTTATAATAAAAACAAATACAAATATCAAAGCAATTTTATAGATTCCTTCCAACATTTTCATTATTCAATTTAATTATTAATTTATGTTATTATACTTGTAAAAGTCCTAAATATAAAGTTAAATATGGAAGATAGAGAAGAAAAAATATATATATTAATAGGTTTTGAAGTTTCATTAATAATTCATCTGATTGTTTATATATTGCTAAATTTTTTGCCTTTGCAAAATAAAATACCTTTTTATAAACCAATAGAAATTAGCATTGAAGAGATAAAAGAAGAAAAAACAGAAATAATAAAGCAAACTTTAATTGAAAAAACAGAAGATAACAAAAAAAAATCAAAATCTATTAAAGCTGATGAAAATAAAACATTAAACAATGAAAAATTAGACAGAGAAATCAGTAAAAATAAAGAAATAAGTGAAGTTAAATCCGGTAAATATAAAGTTCAAAAAAGTGAACCAGATATTATGAAATTAGATGAAGAAAATGTGAAATTATTAAATCAGCTTTCTTCTGGAACTGGAAATAAATCTTCAAACGTAGATAAAAATGAGGATATTGCTTTTGGAGAAAAGTTGTCAAATGTTGATAAGGATGCTGAAGGTTCTGCAGTCTCAAGGTATGTTATATATAAACCACAAACACATTCCATTAGTTCAAATATTACTCAACCATCTGTAAAAGCTAAGATATGGATAAATCCGTCAGGTAATGTGGAAAAAGTAGAGTTGATAACAAAAACTGGTGATGTTGAGATAGATAGTACTATTGTAAAATATTTAAAACAGTGGAAATTTAACAAAATATTAAAAAATGAAATTCAATGGGCAACGATCACAATAAGATTTAAATGAAATAAGGAAGGTAAAACCTTCCTTTTTATCTAAAATTAATCTTCTTCTATAAAAGGTTTTAAATACTTAGCTCTATGTGGATGTCTCAACTTTCTTAATGCTTTTGCTTCTATCTGTCTTATTCTTTCTCTTGTTACTCCAAATCTTTTACCAACTTGTTCTAATGTATGTTCAGTATCATCTTCAAGACCAAATCTATATCTTAAAACCTGCTCTTCCCTTTCAGATAATGTTGATAAAACTTCATCAAGCTGCATTCTTAAAGCTTGTTTTAACATGTGTTGTTCTGGAGACAATACAGATTTATCTTCAATGAAGTCTCCAAGATGAGATTCTTCATCACTTCCAATGGGTGTTTCTAATGAAACTGGCTCTTGAGATGTTCTTAATATTTTTCTTACTTTTTCAGCTGGTAAACCTGCTTTTTTAGCTATCTCTTCTGGCATAGGCTCTCTACCAAGTTCTTGTACCAACGATCTTGATATTCTAAGGAGCTTGTTGATAGTTTCTATCATATGAACAGGTATCCTGATTGTTCTTGCTTGGTCTGCTATAGCTCTTGTAATTGCTTGTCTTATCCACCATGTTGCATAAGTAGAAAATTTAAAACCTCTTTTATAATCATATTTATCAACAGCTTTCATAAGACCTATATTACCTTCTTGAATTAAATCTAGAAATTGAAGACCTCTATTCGTATATTTTTTAGCAATAGATACAACTAACCTAAGGTTTGCTTTAACTAGTATCTGTTTTACATGATTAATTTCATTTCTACCTTGTTGTATTAGATCTAAAACATGATCAAACTCAGAAGGTATTGTTCCTATTTTTTGCTGAATTTCTTCAATTTCTCTTTTTAATCTTAAAGTTTCTGTTCTTAATATTTCGTATCTTCCGTAGGAAAAGCCACTTTTTTCAAGTTTTTTTAAGATTTCTGGATTTTTTTCATATTCTGTAGACAACATTAAGTCAATATCATCATGGATTTTTGAAATTATTTTTATTCTCTTTTCATAATCTCTTTCATTTTTTCTTAATTTTGTGTAAAGTTCTTTAAGTTCTTCTGCAATTTTATCTAATTTTGTGAATTTTATATTTAAACTTTTAATAAACCTATTTAATTTAGCATGTTGCCAAATAAAATCTTTTTTATCATCTAAACTACCTAACTCTAAATATTTCTGTTCTTTTTCTAATAGTTCTCTGTACAGTTTTGCAAGTTCTAACCCTTTCTTTATAAATTCTAACGTTTGTTTATCGTAGCTATCTGTATCAAATTCTAAATCTTCACTCTCTTCTGCTTCTATTTTTTCTTCCTCTCCATCAAGATTTAATAAATCTTGAATCTTTAATTTTCCGTCTACAACTTTTCCCCATTCATCAAGTAATTTTTCAGTTAAGAAAGAAGTTCTTAACAATCCTCTAAAAACTTTTTTTCTTCCCCTTTCTATCTCTGTTGCATATTTGATCTCTTCATCTCTTTTTAAAAGTGGAATTCTTCCCATTTCTCTTAAATATAGTTTTACTGGGTCATCTGCTTTTGCCCAAACATCATCATCAAATTCTATTCCTAAATGTTCGGATACATCATAGTCTTCATCTTCTGACCTAATTTTTTTATCATCTCTCACATCTATATTTAACTCATTAAGATACTCAATAAGGCTTTCTAAATTTTCATCAGAAGAAAATAAATCTTCATCAATGTAATTATTTATTTCTGAATATGTTAGATAACCTTTCTCTTTTGCTAAGTTGATCAATGTTCTAATGTCATCTCTCTCATAAAAATTAATCATCTATCAAACCTCCTATTATGACTATTTTTTTTCTCTTCAACGATTTTTAAAATTTCTTCTTCTGATAACTCTTCTTTTAGTTCCATTTTTAACTTTTCTAACTGTTTTTCATATTTGGTTTTATAATCGTTAAGTAGTTCTAAGAAATGTTCATAGGAAATAGAGACTTTTTCCTGTTCTAATCGTGAGATAAGTTCTCCATATTCAGAAATATCTCCTTCTACAATGAGATGAACAAATTTGTTTAAATTTTCAAAGTTAGACACTATATCATAGATATATTTATTCGTCAATATATTAGGATTATCATACATATATTTCAACATTAATATATCTTTTTTAGAAAGTTTTTCTAAATTTATATTGTTTGCATTTTTTAGTTCATAGGATGATATTTTATAAATTTCCTTCTCTATTTTTTTTATATCGTCTTCTATATTTGTTTGGTTTTTCTTTAGCATTTCAGCAATAATATTTATATAACTTGATTTTAAAGATGGTTCTTTTATATGTGCTACTAAGTATAAAATATAGTCATATATTTTTTTATAAGTCTTTATTTGAGATTCTGTATTTAATTCCATTTTTTTTAATTCTTTTAATTTTTTAATTAAAAAGATAATTATATCTTCGGAAGATTGTATTAACTGCTTTACTTTTTGTAAACCTTGTTTTGACAACTCATCTGGGTCTTTCGCATCTGAATAATAAACGTATTTAACTTTTATGCCTTGAGATATCAGATGAGATGCTGCTAAAATAGCAGCTTTTTTTCCTGCTTCATCTGAATCAAACATTAAGATAGCTTCTTCTATATATTTTTTTAATAGTTTTGCGTGATATTTTGTAAATGCAGTTCCAAGTGTAGCTACTATATTTTTTATTCCTATCTGATAAAGTGATATTAAATCTAAATAACCTTCAACAACTATTGCTTGTCTTTTTTCTTTTATGTAATCTAAAGCTTCAAATATTCCATAAATAACTTCGCTTTTTTTATATATTTCTGTTTCTGGAGAGTTTAGATATTTTGGTTTGTTATTATCTGATAATGACCTTCCACCAAATGCAACTACATTACCTTTATGGTTTTTAATTGGAAATATTATTCTATCTCTAAAAATTGGATTTTTATTTTGGTTTACTATTCCAACTTTTTCCAAATCTTCCATACTTATATTATTCTTTAAAGAAAATGATAATATATCATTGTTTTCCGGTGCATAACCTATTTCAAAGTCAGCTATTGTTCTTGCTAAAATTCTCCTACTTTTTAAATACTCTTTTGCTTTTCTATTTTCTAATAGACTATTTTTAAAGAATTCTGTTAACTGTCTTGTTATAAGATAGTATTTGTGATTCTTTTTTTCTTTTCCTGAACTGGTAAGTTTTACATTTACTCCATATTTTTGAGCTATTTTTAAAATAGCATCTTGGAAAGATGTTTTCTCATATTCCATTACAAATTTAACAGCATTTCCGCTTATACCACAACCAAAGCATTTAAATATATTCTTGGTTGGGGAAACTACAAATGAAGGTGTTTTTTCGTTATGAAATGGACATAGTGCAACATATACAGAGCCTGATTTCTTCAATGTTAAATAGTCAGATATGACATCATAGACATTTGAAACTCTTTGAACTTCTTCAATTGTTTCGGGTGATATAGCCAATCATCTCACCTTTAAAGTTTAAAATATTAGAGATTATAAATATAATAACCATCAAAAATTTTTCAATAGTTTAAATCAAAACATATTTTCATCTTCTTTAACTTGCCTTTTTATAAACTCTCTACTTTTATACTCTATATAATCTTGTTTTTGCCAAACATACCTAAATGTTATAACATAACCAACGAATGCAGCTGTATGAAATGCTAACTGTACTGGTGATAGTAACTCTTCATCAAAAAAGAAACTTAAAAGTTCAGAAGTTAAAACAGCAAAAAATAAGAATAGCATTGTAATGCCATAAGCTAATGTAACTCTTCTGTTTATTATAAAATCTTTTTCTTCATAAAGTTTTTTAGCATTTTGAATATCTATCATTTCTTTTTCATTTATCTGATTTTCTCTCATTTTTAAAATAAAGATAACACTACCACTATAAACTGTTACAACTATCACAACGTAAACAGCTTTAAAAAAATCGGCTTTATCTGTTAAGATATCATTTTTATAGATAAAATTTATAATAGAAAGGCCAAGAATTATCAAAAACATAAAAGCAACTGTTTCAATAAATAAAAATAAAAGTTTTTTCTTTATCATAGCCATCCTTTCCTTCTAAAAAAGTAAATAGGTAGTGTTGCACTCAATAACATTAAAATTAATGCAAAATAGTAACCATATTTCCAATGAAGTTCTGGCATATTTTCAAAGTTCATTCCGTAAATGCTTGCTATTAAGGTAGGTGGTATAAATACTGTTGCTATAACTGTAAATATTTTTATAACTTTATTTTGTTCAATATTTAAAAGACCTAAAAATGTATTTTGAAGATAACTTAATCTATCAAAATTAAACCTTGTATAATCAATAAGTGAGTTTACGTCTTTGATAAGTATTCTAACTTCTTCCCTTACATCAGAAGGAACTTTATAGCTTTTTAGCAAGGAAGATAAAACTCTCTGTTTATCAATAAGAGATTCTCTTATTGTCATATTTAAATCTTCATAATAAGAAATAGATTCAAAAACTGTTTCCGTAACATCTAAATTACCTGAAGATACAATTTTGCCAAGTTTTGAAATTTCTTTTGAAACGTTTTCGAGTATATCAGAATCAGAGGCTACCTTTATTTCTAAGATTAGTGAAAATATATGATACCCAGTTTTATATACGCTTGGATTTGTCATTATTCTTCTTATACATTCACTAAATGTTTTTAACTCTCTATATCTAACAGTTATGATGTAGTTTTCTTTTATAATGAAAGAAACTGTATCGTTGAAAGCATTTTCTTTTTCTCTTATAAGGAAAAATGTATTTATTGTTATACTTTCTTCCTCTTCCCAATATCTTGAACTTATCTCTATATCTTCTCTCTCTTGAAAAGAGGGAAATTCTATATTAAAGTTTTCTATAGTCCATCTAATTTCTCCATCTGTAGGATTAAATATATCAACCCATAGAATTTGAGATTTATCTTCAATAGGACTTGTTAGTTCTTTAAGTTGAATAGACCTTATTACTAAGCCTTCTTTATAAAATACTCTTATCATTTTGATTTTCCTATAGTATAATAAATTATACATTAATTTTAAATAAATTTTATTAAAAATATGTTGACTTTTTTTAAGAATATGATATAATATTTATCTAAATTAAACGGAGTGTAGCTCAGGTGGGAGAGCACGTGCCTTGGGAGCACGGGGTCGCAGGTTCAAGTCCTGCCACTCCGACTATGAAAGTTAAGTGCGCCCGTAGCTCAGCTGGATAGAGCAACGGACTTCTAATCCGTAGGTCGCACGTTCGAATCGTGCCGGGCGCATAAACACCGCGGGGTGGAGCAGCTTGGTAGCTCGCCGGGCTCATAACCCGGAGGTCGCAGGTTCAAATCCTGCCCCCGCAACCAAAAATTACACATTTATAGTTAGAATTCTTATAAATGGGAAATAAGATTAAATTAATTTAACTTAAAAAAGATCTTATATTAAATATTAATCGCTTAAATTGTAAATATACTTATTAATATATCAACCCTTCATCCTTAAGAAGATTTAAAACATCATCATAAAATGAAAGAGAAATGGTAAAAAGTATTTTTAAAAAGCTGTTCTAACTATGTAAGAAGTGTTTAAAAGATGACTTAGAAGAATGGGAGAAGTTTTTTGAAGAGAAAATAAAATCTTTACCTTTAGGAAAGTCTTTTGCTTTACTTGCACCTACAGTATCGGTAAAACATCTTTTGGTTTGATAACAACTTAAGGATTTTTTTATTATCTTACATTTTTCAGATGTTACAATAAAAAATAGGTCAACCTTCTATACCTGCTGGTACACCGTAAATTTCAGGTGCTTTTTCTAAAGCTTGCGAACCTGTAAAAACTACAGATAAATCAGGTTCAGGTTGTTTATAAGATTTTTCTTCTTCATTTTCAAATTTTTCAATTTCTTCTTTAGAAATATCTTTTTTAAATTTATCCATAAAACCATCTTTGAATTAGTAGTTATGTTATTTTAAATATAACTTCTGACGATAAGTATTTCAATATTATTTATGCAATATTTACTAAATCAAAGCGTTCTGAATACTTTTGGAATATGAGCTGTTTTAATTCACTGAATTTTTCTAAATTTGGATCTTGTTTTATTATCTCTTCAGCTTCTTTTGATGCTAAATTGAGTAAATCTTCATCTCTTTTTAAATCTGCTATAGATAATCCACTTTCTCCAGACTGTTTAGTCCCTGTTATCTCACCAGTTCCTCTTAACTCTAAATCCTTTTCTGCTATTTCAAAACCATTATTGGTCTTAACTAAAGTTTTTAATCTCTCTAATGTTTTTAATCTTGATTTTTCTTTTGAGCTATCTTTAAAAGAAAATTTTAATTCTGAAGGTGCTATTAAAAAGCAATAACCTTCATACTGTCCTCTACCTATTCTTCCTCTTAGTTGATGTATCTGTGATAACCCAAATCTATGGGATTCTTCTATAACCATGACAGTTGCATTTGGAACATCTACACCTACCTCTATAACTGTAGTAGATACAAGAATATGGGCTTTACCTTCCTTAAACATTTCCATAACTTTATCTTTTTCTTCTTGTTTCATCTTACCATGAAGTAGCAAAACATTTTTATCTGAAAATCTCTCTTTCCAATGTTTATAACCTTCTTTAGCTGATTTTAAATCTGATTTTTCAGATTCTTGTATTAATGGATAAACTACAAAAGCCTGTCTACCTTTATCTAACTCTTCTTTTACTATTTCATATAGTTTTTCTCTTTCATTATAAAAAAGTAAAACTGTTTTAACAGGTTTTCTTCCCTTTGGAAGCTGATCAAGTTTAGAAATATCTAAATCACCATAGTTAGCTAATGTTAGTGTTCTTGGGATAGGTGTAGCTGTCATAACTAAAACATGTGGCATTCTATCTGACTGTTCCACTAAAGCTTTCCTTTGTTCTACTCCAAATCTGTGTTGTTCATCAACTACAACTAAAGCAAGGTTTTTAAATGTTAATTTTTCTTCTAGTAATGTATGAGTTCCTATAACTATCTTAATATCTCCACTTTTTATGAGATTGTAAATTTTATTTTTTTCAGAAGTTTTCATACTACCTGTTAAAATAGCAATTTCATAATCTTTAAGATATTGATTTAGAAATATTTTAAAGTTTTTATAATGTTGCCAAGCTAAAATTTCTGTTGGTGCCATTACGGCTGATTGAAAACCATTTAACGCAGCAGCTAAACATCCTGCAGTAGCTACAACAGTTTTACCACTACCAACATCTCCTTGTACTAACCTATTCATTGGTATATCTTTATTTAAATCATCAATAGTTTCTCTTATAGTTCTTTTTTGAGCTTCAGTTAGTTCAAAAGGTAAATTTTTTTCAAAATCTTCTATAAAATTTTCAGAAACTATTATTTTATAAGTTTTATGTTTCTGTATAAGATATCTTCTATACTTTTGAGCAAGTATAAGTAAAAATAGTTCATCAAAGATTAATCTCTTTTGATGTATATCTTGAAAATTGTTAAGTATATCTATATCTGTATTTTCTTGAGGGAAGTGAGTATATTTGATAGCTTTGTATAATGATGGAAAGTTATATTTCTTTAATATATAATCAGGCATGTAATCTTTAATTTTGGAAAATTTATCGACTATCTTAAACATTCCTCTCCTAAGATGGTTTAATGTTTGGGTAGTTGTTTTGATTGTAGTATCTCCTCTTAATGAGTAAACAGGCATTATATTATCTATTATATCTTCCTCTTCTTTTAAAATTTCTGGTTGAATAATAGAATAGCTACCTTTATAAACATTTACTTTTCCAAAAACTTTTACTTTTTTACCTTTTCTAAAGTATGTATAAAGGAAAGGTTTATCGTAAAGATAATATAGAGAAAATTTTATATTGTCTTGTCTTAAAACGATTTCAACTTTTAATTTACCTTTATTAACTTTTTTTATTTCTTCAACTTCTCCATATAAAGTAGCTGTTTCTCCATCTTTCACTTTTAGTATTTTTTTTACTCTCCTGTCTTCATATCTATCAGGTAAATAAAAAAGGGCATTTTTAACGTTATCTATCTTTATCTTTTTTAATGCTTTTTTCTCAAGTTTTGAGAGAAAATTAAGTTTATCTATGTTTATTTTTGAAAGTTGATTTTGGTTATAAGTTAAATCCTCTATTTTTGCCTCTGTACTTTCTTTTGGTTTATTTAAGTTTTCTAAATATTTAAGTAATATCTCTAAAATCTTTCTTTTTTTCCCTGAAGATAGAGTGTCTATATATTTTAAATCTTCTAATAAACCATCTGTTACATAATTTCTAACTAAAGGTAAAATAGCTCTATCTAAATTTTTTACTCTATCTAATGTTTTTTCATCATAAGATAAAATCTTCTTTAAAATATTGATAGCATCACTGATTTTTTCCATAATCTATTATAAACTGTTTCAACTCCTCTATAAATTGTGCTGGGTCATGTCCATAGTTTATAGCAGCTATCTTTAGTCTTTCATGGGGTTTACATGCGCAAACATTACAGTACATATTTTTAGATTCAAAAAACCTTCTTGTAAAAGGATATTTTCTTAGTACTTGTTCAACTGTTGTGTTTAAGGTTATATCTTTCATTTCTCCTCCATCTTTTGTAATAAAACAACTACATAACAAGATGCTGCATTTTCCTTTCCAACACTATCAAGTTTTTCATTTGTTTTTGCTTTTAAAAAAATTCTATCCTTACTTATATTAAGGATTTTTGCCGTATTTTCAATAATAGTTTTCTTATAAGGTAATAACTTAGGTTTCTCTATAATTATAACGCTATCTATATTTAAAATTTTATATTTTTTATCATCTAAGATTTTCTTTGCTTCTTTCAGAAAAAAATCACTAGATTTTCCTTTATAGGATTTATCGCTATCTGGGAAAAGCTCTCCTATATCTCCATATCCTATTGCTCCAAGTAGAGCGTCTGTTAAAGCATGGAAAAATATATCTCCGTCAGAATGGGCAATAAAACCTTTTTCACATGGAATTTTTACACCACCAATAGTTAAATCTTTACCAAACTCTAACCTATGAATGTCATAACCAATACCAACTCTTATTTCCAATTAAGTTTCTCCCTAAGTATATCAAAGTAGTTTTTATAAGGTGTTCTAACAATGTGAGCATAAAAAGGAGATTGTTTTACTACTATTTCATCTCCATAAAAAAGCTGTGTTCCTTCTTGCCCATCTAATGTAAGCCATGCATCTTTTTCTTTTGATACAATCTTTATAGTTATAGGTTCTAAAGTAGGAAGAATAATAGGTCTATCTGTTAATGTATGTGGACAGATAGGAACTAAAACAAACACTTCCATCATTGGATAAACGATAGGACCACCAGCAGACAACGCATAACCAGTAGATCCATTAGGTGTTGAAACAATAATACCATCTCCATTATAAGTAGTAATATATCTATCTCCTACATATACAGCAACGTCTACAATCCTTGCAAGGATAGCTTTATTTACTACAACATCGTTTAAAACATCTGCTTGTAGTATATTTTTTCCTTTTCTGTATAAAGTAGCCCTTAACATCATTCTTTTTGATATACATAAAGGTTTTGAAAGTAATAACTCTAATTTTTCAAAAGCTTCATCTTCATTTATCTCTGTTAAAAACCCAAGTCTTCCAAGATTTATTCCTATTATAGGAATTTGATGCTTGGCTACTCTCCTTGCAGTTATAAGTAAAGAACCATCGCCACCAACAACTATAAGCAGGTCAATATCCTTTATATTCTCTTCTTTTTCTAATTCAGAAACATTTTCAATAATATTAGATTCTATATTTTTACTATTTAACCAATCTTTAAGTTTCTCCGAAAAGTTTTTTGCTTCTTCACTTGACTTTGTGAATATGTTAACCTTTTTATAAAATGGAAGTATTACCATGTTATTACCTATTTCCTTAAATGATTTTATTTTATTTTACCAAAAAAGGTTTACAAATTTAATTTTAATTGTTATAATTTTCAGTGTATATGAAAAAGGGGGAATAAGATGAAACTTGTTAAAAAAGTTATAGGGATTTTTGTTGGATTTTCACTTATATTTTTACCTCCTGTATCTGAAGCAAAACAACATAAAAAAGTCCAGAAAATATCAAAAAAGATAGAGAAACATAAAAAAATATCAAAGAAGACACAGAAACATAAAAAAATATCTAAAAAAACTATAAAATTTAGTAAACATAATAAATTTAAAGTTAAAAAAGTATCTTACTATAATCCTGGACCTATTGTATATGGAGATCATCTTGAACCAAAAGAAGATATATACAAATACGCTATAGGACTTCTTGGGACAAAATATTCTTTTGGTGGAACAAGCATTAATGGTATAGACTGCTCTTCTTTTGTTCAGCATGTTTTTGGGTTGGCTGGATTAAAACTTCCAAGAACTGCAAGAGAACAGGCAAGATATGGTTATTTTATATCAAAGGATAATATAAAACCAGGAGATTTACTTTTCTTTGCTACTTATGCAAAATATCCATCACATGTTGGTATATATATAGGTAATGGTAAAATGATTCATGCATCTTCAAAAGGTAGAAAAGTAGAAATAACAGATATAAATCAAGGTTACTATCAAAAAAGATTTTTATTTGCAAAAAGAATCCCAGACAATATTGAAGATCTAAAAGAAGTTGAAGATGTAGATATTATGCAAGGAAATATAACAACAAATGAAGAAAATGAAAAAGAATCTGATGTTATAGCAAAAATAATAAAAGAGAAAGATGGAAAAAATTAGAAGTACAACGATACTTTTAGTTAGAAGGTACGGTAAAACTGTAATAGCTGGAGATGGTCAAGTAACGTTAGGTTCTTCTGTAGTAAAACATACTGCTAAAAAGATAAGAGTCTTAAATGATGGGAAAATTGTTGTAGGCTTTGCTGGAAGTGCAGCCGATGGATTAGCTTTGTTAGAAAGACTTGAAGAAAAATTAAATAAGTATAGAGGTAATTTACTTAAATCAGTAGTAGAGCTTGCAAAAGATTGGAGATTAGACAAATATTTAAGAAGACTGGAAGCAGTTATGGTTGCTGCAGATAAAGAAAGTATGTTTTTACTTTCAGGAAATGGAGATGTTATAGAACCAGATGATCCTATCCTTGCTATTGGCTCTGGTGGAGACTATGCAAGATCTGCAGCAATAGCTTTATATAGAAACACAGATTTAGATGCAAGAAGGATTATTGAAGAATCTATGAAGATAGCAGGAGAAATCTGCGTTTATACCAACTTAAATATGACTATAGAAGAGATTGAGTAAGGTTTATTTAGAAGTAGCTGTTCCTTTTCCTATTTTTCAAACATTTTGGTATGAATTTAGTTTAGAAAAAGATATTAATCCAAAGCTTCTGATAGGTAAAAAAGTTAAAGTACCATTTAAAAATATAAAAACCTATGGAATTGTAGTAAGTATATCAGAGAAAGTAGATCTTAATGTAGAAATAAAACCAATTTTAGATATCAACGACACATCTATTTTTAGCGAAAAAGATATTGAGATTATAAAAAAAATCTCTGATTATTACATATCTCCAATCGGGATAACTTTTGATTTTTTTATTCCTAACTTTCTTAAAGGAAAAAAAATAAAAGACGATTATTTAGATAAAGTGTTAGTTTTAAATGAAGATATAGATTTAGCTAAGTACAAATTAACAGAATCGCAGTCAAAAGTTGTAGATATTATAAAGCAGCTAAAGGAAATTTATTATGAAGAAGTTTTAGTTTCAGGGATTAAAAAGAATGTTTTACAATCTCTTATTAAAAAAGGTATTATAAAGATTTTAGAACGAAAGCCATCTTTAAAGGATATTTTTATCTCTGAAAAAGAGAAGTATTATAAAGAGAGTATAAATTTAAAAAATAGACTTATGTTATTGGATGAGTTCTATCTAAAAGATAGAATAAAATTCTATTTAGATGTTTCAACTAAATTTTTAAAAGAAGGTAAAAGTATCCTAATTATATTTCCATACATAAGCCTTTTAAATAGTTTTTATGAAGTATTTAAATCAAAACTAACAGATGTTTATGTTTTTCATGATTCTATGAAGATAAGCAATCAAAGGAACGTTTTCAAACAGATAAAAAATCAACCGTCATTGGTTCTTGGAACAGTTTCTTCTCTATTTTTACCAATTAAAAATCTCTCTTTAATAGTGATAGAAGAAGAGAATTCTGAT
>JBBIPN010000010.1:0-29121 GCA_037442825.1 Sulfurihydrogenibium sp.
ATTTTTATTCCTAATTTTTGTGCTTTTTGTAGTTTACTACCTGGTTCTTCTCCTACAACTAAATAATGAACTTTTTTAGAAACAGTATCGAGTACATTACCACCTAAATTTTCAACTATTTCTTTTGCTTTTTCTCTACTACAACATTTTAAAGTTCCTGTAAATACAAAATTTAAACTAGAGAGTTTACCTTTATTTTCTTCTTCATTACAAACTTTTATCCCAAGTTTTTTAAGGTCTTCTATCATTTTTATATTTTGTGGATTATGGAAAAAGTTATAAACTTCATATGCAACTTTTTCTCCAATATTTTCAAGTTTTATTAAATCTGATACAGTAAGATTTTTTAAATCATCTATACACTTTATAGCTGATGATAATGTTTTTGCAGTAACTTCTCCTACATACCTTATGCCAAGACCGTATATTAACCGATGTAAAGGCCTGTTTTTACTTTCTTCTATAGCATTTTTTAAGTTTTCAACAGATTTTTGGCCAAAACCTGATATATTTTTTATTAAATTGAAATTTAATTTATATATATCTGGAATAGATTTTAAAAGTCTTAAGTTGTAAAACTTTTTAACCGTAGCTTCTGATAAACCTTTTATATCCATAGCATCCTTAGATGCAAAATGTATAATTCTTTCTACGACTTGTGCTGAACAGTTTATATTTACACATCTATAAACAGCTTCACCTAATGGTTTAACTAAAGATGATCCGCAAGAAGGACAACTTTTTGGAAATTCTATAGGTTTTTCGTTTCCTGTTCTTGCTTCCTTTATAACCATAACTACGTAAGGTATAACATCTCCAGCCCTTTCTACTAAAACAGTATCACCTATTCTTATATCTTTTTCTTTTATGAAATCTTCATTAAATAAAGAAACAGATGATACTATAACTCCACCTATTTCTACAGGTTCTAATTTTGCAACAGGTGTTATTGCTCCTGTTCTTCCTATCTGGAATATAATGTTTATTATTTTTGTAGTAGCCTGTCTTGCTTTAAATTTAAAAGCTATTGCCCATCTTGGGTGATGGGATGTAAAACCTAATTTTTCATATAGAGATATATCATTTACCTTTATTACCATTCCATCTATTTCGTATGGATAGTTATCTCTTTTCCTTTCCCATTCTCTACAAAAATCAATAACTTCTTCTATTCCATTACAAACTTTTACAACATCAAAAGGTGTTTTAAATCCAAGTGTATGTAACATTCTTATATTTTCTGAATGTTTTTGAAGAGATGATCCTAAAATATTTTTTCCATCTTTTTCTGCATATGTTATCTGATATAAAAATGCTTCTAAACCTCTTTTTGCTACTTCTTTTGGATCTTGTAACCTTATTGAACCTGCTACTGCATTCCTTGGATTTGCAAAAGGTAAAAGTCCTTCTTGAATTCTTTCTTCATTTATCCTTTTAAATATATCTTTCCTTATTAAAACTTCCCCTCTAATTTCTATTCTATCTATTCCATAGGTTGAAAATTTTGCAGACAAAGGGATCGTTCTGATAACTTTTAAGTTATTTGTTATATCTTCTCCAACTTCACCATCTCCTCTTGTTGCACCTCTTACAAATATATCTTTTTCATAGACTAAAGATATACCCGCTCCATCAAATTTTGGTTCAACGGCATACTCTATTTTATCTAAACCAGTTAATTCTCTTACTCTTCTATCAAAATCTCTTAGATCTTCTTCATTGTAAGAGTTATCTAAAGATAGCATTGGTGTTAGATGTTTGACTTCTGGAAATACTTTTGTTATCTCTGATGGTATTCTTTGGGTTGGAGAATCTGACGTTATAAGGTTTGGATATTTACTTTCAAGATCTTTTAAAAGTTTAAAGAGCTTATCATACTCATAATCAGAAATGACTGGACTTGCTAAGACATAGTATCTCCAATCATGATAGTTTATAACTTCTCTAAGTTTTTTAACTATATCTTCTGCTTCTTTTTCTGATAATTTTTTTATATCTAACTTTAAAAGTTCCTTTGAAAGTTGTATAAGTTCTTTTTGTTTTTTTTCATCGTACATATTTGCCCATCTCCTTTAAAATTTGGAAACTGCTGCTTGTTCCAATCCTGTCAGCACCAGCTTTTATAAACTCTATTGTTGTGTTTAAATCTTTAATACCACCAGAAGCTTTTATTTTTATATTGTAGTTTAATGCTTTCCATTTTTTTACATCATCTAATTTTGCTCCTTCTGGTGCAAAACCTGTACTGGTTTTAATAAATTCTGCTTTTGTGTTTGTTACAATTTTTATAGCTGTTAATTTTTCTTCTTCTGTTAAGTATGCTGTTTCTACAATTATTTTATGAGTTATCCTTTCTGTGTTTTTTATTATTTCATTTATCTCATTTTCTACAAATTGATACTCCCTTGATTTGAAAGCAGATATGTTCCATACTATATCAAGTTCTTTAGCACCTTCTTCAACAGCTAAAATAGATTCTTCTATTTTTGTTTTTGTTTTGTTTAATCCTAAAGGAAATCCTACTACACTACAGACATTAATATCTGTATCTTTTAATATTTCATAGCAAACTTTAACATGATAAGGATTTACACATACAGATGCGAATTTATAGTTCCTTACTTTTAAGCACTCTTCTTCTATTTCTTTGTTATTTATAAAAGGTTTTAAAATAGAATGGTCTATATAACTATCTATGTTTGATAACAAATCCATACCAAAGGTCATTTGGTTTTCCTTCTTCTGGTTTTGATAATACTTCAACAATTTCTAAATTGTTTTCTTGGCAAAGTTTCTCAATCTTATCTTTTTCATCTTTAAATATCCCAGATATGAGCCAATATTTTTTAAATTTATCTTTAATTTGATTAAAATATCTATCAAAAATTTCCATCTGTAAATTTGATAATACTATTTCATAATTTTTTTCTATACTTTCTATGCTTCCTTGCCAACAGTTTATATGTACTTGATTTTGCCAACTGTTTATTTTACATTCTTCAACAGCTTCTTTTTCTATATCAAAAGCATCTACTTTTGCACCAAGTTTTGCAGCTGCGATAGATAGTATACCGGTCCCACAACCAATATCTAAGACAGTATTGTCTATAGTTATGTATTTTGGTATTAAAGTAAGTATTATTTGAGTAGATGGGTGTAAACCAGTTCCAAATGCCATTGCTATTTTTAACTTTATGGGTATGTATTTGTCTTTATTATAGATTTCCCATTCAGGAATAACAATAAATGGTGGTATTTCTATAGGTTTAAAGTTTTCTTTCCATTTTTTTTCCCAGTTTTCTTCTTCAATCTCTTCTTCCAATATAATTTTACCGTTTCCAATATCTTCAAATATTGTATTTAAAGTATTTTTTATTTCTTCAGAATTTTCTTTTTGTGAGTATACAGCAAACCATGTTTCATTTTGATCTCTTTTTATAATCTCTACACCATAACCATTTAGTTCAACAACAAAAATTTCAAAAATGTTTGTTGGTATTTGACATGTAAATTTAATCATTTTTTTACCTGCCTACTACTTTTTGTATTTATTATAAATATAATCTTCTATTTTCATAATTTTAATCTTTGGTATCTGTACCAATGCTTCTCTCTGTTTTTCTAAATCGTCTGTATATCTATTTTTTACTTCTTCTCTTAAATAGTTAATTATAAACTCTATATGCTTTTGTAAATCTTCTATCTGTTCTTTCATTTTTAAAACTACTTCCACACCGGCAAGATTTATACCAAGTTCTCTCGTTAAAAATAGTATAAATTCTAATCTCTTTAAATCTTCTTCAGAATACATCCTTGTATTGCCTTTTGTTCTTGAAGGTACAAGAAGTCCTTCTCTTTCATACAACCTTAATGTTTGAGGATGGATGTTATACATTCTTGCTACTGTCCCTATCATATATACTGCTTCTTTTTCTCTATCTCTCATTGTTTCTACCTCTTAAAGAAGTTTATAAGTTTTGAAAAAATCGTTTCTTTATTTTTTGATTTTTTTTCAAAAAATCTATACAACTTTCTTTGTCTTTTGGAAGGTCTTTTATACTTGGTATTACTACATTAAACTGAACAATTAAATCACCATAACCACTTTGTTTTAATCTTGGCATTCCTTTTCCTACTATTCTTAATGTATCTCCAGGTTGTGTACCTGGATTAACTTTTATTTTTTCTGTTCCACCACTGATTAAAGGGATTTCTAATTCTGTTCCTGCAATAGCTTCTGCTACAGAAATATTTACATTAATATAAAGATTATCTCCTTTTCTTTCAAAAAGTAGGTGAGATTCTACTTTAACTACTATCCATAAATCTCCAGGTATACCACCAAATCTACCACTATGACCTTTACCTGGTATTCTCAATTTACTTCCATTATCTACACCAGGTGGTATATTTACTTTAACTTTTTCTTTCTTTATAACCAATCCTCTTCCATTACAAACTTTACAAGATTTTTGTAAAATACCGGTTCCGCCACATGTTGGACAAACTTGAGATATTCTTATGAAACCTAAACTTTGATAAATTTCACCAGTTCCACCACATGTTGAACAAACTTTAGATTCTGAACCTGGTTGATTTCCTGTTCCACCACATGTTTCGCAGATTACATAACGTGGTACTTCTAACTCTATAGTTTTACCTTTATATGCATCTTCTAATGTGATACTTATATTTTGATATATATCTGAGCCGTTTTCTTTTTGATAATATGTTCTTTTTTCTCTTTTTGTTCTTCTTCCACCCCCAAAAAAGCCAAATATATCCTCTAAATCTCTAAATATATCATCTTCGTTTATTCCATATGTTCTATAACTACCACCTTGAGAACTATAACCTTCAAATCCAGCATGTCCAAATTGGTCATAAATCTTTCTCTTTTCTGGGTCTGATAAAACTTGATAAGCTTCGTTAATCTCTTTAAACTTCTCTTCTGCTTCTGGATTTTTTGGGTTTAAATCTGGATGATACTGCCTTGCTAATTTTCTGTATGCTTTTTTTATTTCATCTTGGGTAGCATTTCTACTTACACCAAGTATTTCATAGTAGTCTCTTTTGTTTGCCATAAACCTACCTCTTGAAAATATTAGATATTAATAATATAATGTTTAGTGTATCATTGTCAAGTTTTTTAAAAAATCAATTGTAAAGGTGAAAAATGGCTATTAAAACTCCATTTGTAGCTGTTGATGGTATTATAAAATTTTTTGATGAAAATGACAATTTTCAAGGTATTGTTCTTATTGAAAGAAAAAATCCTCCTTTAGGTTTAGCATTACCTGGTGGTTTTGTAGATATAGGAGAAAGTGTTGAAGAAGCTTTAAAAAGAGAAATGAAAGAGGAAGTAAGTTTAGATGTTGAAATTATAAAACTATTTAATGTTTATTCAAAGCCAGACAGAGATCCAAGATTTCATACAGTTTCTATAGTGTTTATTTGCAAAGCTTGTGGTATTCCGAAAGCCCAAGATGATGCAAAAGAAGTTAAAGTTTACAAATTAGAAGAAATACCTTTTAATAAATTAGTTTTTGATCATGCTAAAATATTAAAAGATTTTTTAATAGAATGTTAAAAATGAAATTAAAAGATTTTTTTGGAAAAAATAAGTTTTTTAATACTTTTGGAGAAGTATTTGAGATTTTTAAAGAATTTTTTATTGTTATCTTAACACTTTTACTTTTTTCTCTAACACTAAATGCTCTTTATGATATAGAATTTTCAATATTTTTAGAAAAATACAATTTAATAGATCTAATTCCTAAATTTCTTTATATTTTTATTCTTACAGAACTTTTTAGATTAAATATAATCTATCTAACAGAAATAAGAATAGATACATCTCAATATATTTTTGTATCTGAAAAAGATTTTGTATTAAAAAAGAGGAAGATATCTATTGAAAGAAGGAAAATAAACGGGAATAATATTTTAGGAGGTTTTCAATATGGAAACAGAAAGCAGTTGGTTTGAACTTGGAGGTATTATATTTTTTACGTGGATGGTTATAATAGTTGGTTTACTATGGGGGCTTTCAATAAAAGCTAGTTACAATGAAGAAAAAATGAAACAAAGACAGCAACAACAAAGAAAAGACGATGAGTAATCGCGAGAAAACCAACAAACCTAACTATCCTTTTATTTTAATTACAGCTTTTGGTATTATAGCAACCTTAATTTTTGTATTTACTTTTGTATATCAAAAATCTATATCTACAGTTAGAGAAAAAGCTATAATGGAGAGAGCTTATCCAAAGATAAAGCCTCAAGAGTATTATTATGAATTAAAAAATATAGCTGCTAAAAATGGATTTAAAGTAAAAGATATAGTTATAGAAGGAAACTATTTTGTGGTTCAACTTTACTCTTTAAACTATATAGAAAAAGCAAAAAATATATCTTTAGCTTTACCTTCTATAGTAATAGTTACATTGTCTATATATGACCTTGGAGATGGGACTGCTGTTGTAGGAAACAACCCTTACTTATGGAGAATCCTTGTTGAAAATAGAAACTCTGATAGTTTGGCTAAAGAGTACTATGAACTTGTAGATTTGGTTTTAAACAGTGTATACTATTCTTTAAAAGAAAAGAAAAAGTCAATTTAGGGGAAAAGTAATGATAAAGTTTGGTACCGATGGTTATAGGGCTATAATAGGTAAAGATTTTACTTTTGATGTTGTTATGAAAATTGCACAAGCTCAAGCTGATTCTTTAAAAGAAAGAAATAGTAAAAAAGTAGTAATAGGTTATGATACAAGGTTTATGTCTTCAGATTATGCACATTTAGTTGCTGAGGTTTTTTCGTCTAACGGTTTTGAAGTTATACTATCTGATAAAAGTTGCACAACGCCAGCTTTATCTTTTGCTGTAAAGAACTTAAAAGCTGATGAAGGTATTATGATAACTGCATCTCATAATGGTTATAAATATAATGGTTATAAGATAAAAGGTTACTATGGTGGACCTGCAACACCAGAAATAATAAAAGATGTTGAAGAAAGAATAGGTAAAAATCCAGTTTTGACAGGTAAAACGGATTTTACATACAGAGATATCAATAAAGAATATCTTGAAAATTTATCATCTTATTTTGATTATTCTATTTTTAAACAAAGGCAGTTAAAAATTGTACATGACCCTATGTTTGCAACATCTGTAGGTATTTATAATAAATTATTTGAAGATACATTTATAGAAGTTAATGAGATAAACCATTTTAAAGATCCGTACTTTGGATTTCATCATCCAGAACCGATAGATAAAAATTTATCTTTATTAAAAGCTAAGGTGGTAGCTACAGAATCTGATTTAGGTATAGCAAACGATGGAGATTCTGATAGAGTTGGTATAGTAGCAGAAAATGGAGAATTTATAAACACTCAAATTATCTATGCTTTACTTTTATTACATACTGTCAAAAATAGAAAAACAGAAGGTAGTATAGTAAAAACTGTTTCTACATCTTACTTAGTTGATAGAATAGCAAAAAAATATGGAATAAAATTACACAAAACACCAGTTGGTTTTAAATATGTTGCAGATATAATGTTGAAAGAAAAGGTAGCTTTTGGTGGTGAAGAATCTGGTGGATATGGATTTGGTTTTCATATACCTGAAAGAGATGGAATACTATCTGGAATGTTAATAGTAGAGATGTTAATGCTCTATGGTAACTCACTTACAGAAATTATAAAAGATTTATTTAAAGAGTTTGGAGAAGCTTACTATAAAAGAGAAGATTTAAAAGTAGAAGGTAATAAAGGAATAGAATTTGTAAAAAGTTTAAGAGAAAAAGACATTAATGAATTTGCTAGTTTAAAAATTGCAGAAAAAGATCTAACAGATGGTGTTAAACTTATTTTTGAAGATGATAGCTGGATACTATTTAGAGCATCTGGAACAGAACCAGTTTTAAGAATTTATGCAGAAACACCTAAAATGAGCCTAACAGAAAAACTTATATATACAGGAAAACAATTAATTTTATAGAAGGAGATTTACAATGGAAAATATGTTTCAACCTTTTGAAATTTTAATTTCAGAAGAAAACGAACTTATTGTTTTAGTTGAACCTGAAGGAGAACTTATTTCTACTTTAGAAGATGAGAACTTATCTGTAGAACTTGATGTAGATGTTGATTATGACGATGAAGATGAAGAACTTTATCTACTTTTTACAGTTTACCTTGGAGAAAATGAGATATTTTTTGCAGTTTCATATGGTGAAGCTTGGAGTATTCTATCAGAGAAAGGAAATTTCCAATTAGCTTTTATATCTCAAGCAGATTTTGATAACAAAAAACTTGAAAATGTTCCTACAATAACTATAGAGTTAGATGATTTAACACTTGGATTTGTGGAAGGTTGTCAAAGGACAGCAGAAGTGTTATTAGGTGAAAATTTTGAAGAATGATTTTTTACTATAAAAGAAAAATTAACTTTTATGAAACAGATGCTCAAGGGATAGTCCATCACTCAAACTATCCACGCTACTTTGAAGAAGCGAGGGGCTTTTATTTAGAATCTATAGGGTATCCATATCACTCTTTAAGAGATAATCTAAACATAGATGTTGTTTTACTTTCTTTAAATGTAGAATATCTAAAGCCTATCACTTTTGGTGAAAATTTTGAGATAAAATTCTTTATTGAAGAAAAAGATAGATACTTTTTTTCTTTTAAATATGAGATAATATCTAATAATCAATTAAAAACAGTTGGTAAGACAAGGCATTGTTGCTTAAATAGGACAACAAAAAAAATAATTAAAATTCCGAAAGAACTTTTTGAGAAGATGAGGTAAACATGATAGAAAAAGTACTAAATATAGTAGAAAAAGAGTTAAAAGGTTATACATGGGAAGTTTTTTATGTTAAAAACAAAAAGATAAAATCTCAATCAAATGACCTAGAGGTAGATAAAGTTTCTATTTCTGATAATGCGGGTTTTTCTGTAAGAGTTTTAAATGGAAAAGCACAAGGGTTTGCTTATTCTACATCCTTTGAAGATAAAGATATATCAGAATGTATAGAGTATGCAAAACATCTTTCAGAAATCACAACAGAAGATGATGCCAACGATTTATTAGATAAGCTTAACCCTTCCGAAAAGTATGAGTACTTTGATGATTTTGCAGTAAATCTTCCTTTCAGTGAAAAGATTAAAAAGTCTGTCGAACTTGAATCACTTGTAAGGTCTAAAGATGAAAGAATAAAATCCGTTAGAAGCTCAACATTTATAGAAAATATAGTGGAAACAACTTTAATAAACTCTTATGGATTAGATATTAAAGAAAAAGGTACTTTTTATACAGTTATGGTTTCAGCTGTTGCAAGTGAAAATGGTGATAGTCAAATATCATGGAGTTTTGATGGAAAAAGGTTTATAGCAGATTTAGATTTAGAAAAAGTAGCATCTGAAGCTGTATTTAATGCTGTTTCTCTTTTAAATTCAAAAACCATAAAAACAAAAAATATGACGTTACTATTTCCATCACATACTTTTGCAGAACTTCTTGATACATTTTCTTCTGCATTTACTGGAGATTCACTTATAAAAAATAAAACACTCTTTCAAGATAAAGAAGGACAAAAGATTGCATCAGAAAAAATAACCCTTGTAGATAATGGAAGATTACCGAAAGGATTTAGGACTTCTACATATGACGGAGAAGGTTTTGAAACAGGAAAAACAGTTTTAATAGAGAATGGAGTATTTAAAGGATTTTTACATAACAGTTATACGGCAAAAAAACTTAATGTAAAACCTACCGGGAATAGTGTTAGAGGTGATTTTAGAACTTTACCTACAGTAGGTATCACAAATATTTATATAGAAAATGGTAAAGATGATATTAAAGATTTTCTTGAAAATGTAGATGAAGTGTTTTACGTTATTGATTTGATGGGGCTACATACAGCAGATCCTATATCAGGTGAATTTTCTTTAGGAGCTTCAGGATTAATATACCATAAAGGAGAGATTGTAAAATCTGTAAGAGGTGTTACAATAGCTGGAAATATTATTGATATATTAAAAAATGTTATTCTTGTTGGCAACGATATTAAGTTTTATGCTAATCTTGGAAGCCCCTCTATAGTTGTTGAGAATATAACAGTAGCTGGAGAATAAGAAGTGCCCAGGGTGGGATTTGAACCCACACGCCCTCTCGGGCACTACCCCCTCAAGATAGCGCGTCTGCCAGTTTCGCCACCTGGGCAAATAAAGCATAATTATTATATCACAGAGAGGGAAAATTGCAAGTAGTATTACTTCAAGAAGGTGCCGATTTAGATGAATTATCTTCAGCTTATGGAATAACATTAATCTATCAAAATTTTAAAATTGTTCTACCAAACTCTTTAGAATCAAAAGTTTTAAAAACTATCAATCTCTTTAAAGAAAAATTTAAAGACAAAGTAATAAAAAAAGCTGATTTAAATATATCAGAAGTATCGGAGGTTATTATTACAGATTATCAAGAAATACCTTTTAATTTATCAGAAAATGTAAAAGTAACCATTTACGATCATCATCCTAAAAAGTATCAAAGAATTCCTAAAAAAGCAAAAGTTCATTTCTATAAAACAGGTTCTATAACGACAGCTATAGTTGAAAAAATCAGAAAGAAAAAGATATCTTTAGATAACCTTGATTCTACCATATTAGCATTGGGAATATATGAAGATACAGGTGGATTTAAGTATAAAGGAACTACAGTTAGAGATTTAAATGCCTTTAGATTTTTAGTTAAAAAGGGAATAGATTTAGAACTATTTTATAAAATAATTCAAGACAAATTAGGAGAGGAAGAGTTAGATATTTTAAAAGATATAAATCAAAATGCTGAAATACTACCACATTCAAAATATAAAATTTATATATCAATAACTTCAAAAAGAGTAAAAAATGATATAGCAGGACTATTAAAATATATAAAATCTTTTGAAGATGCAGATGCTTTTTTTGTGATTTTAAATAAAAGAAATAAAAAAACAATAATAGGTAGATCCATTAATGATAATATTGATGTTAACAAAGTTTTAGGTTATTTTGAAGGTGGAGGACATAAATATGCAGCATCTGCTACAGTTGTAGGTGTTAGTTATGAAGAGATAAAAGACACTATTAGGTTAATACTACAAGATGAAGAACTTCTCTCAAATCTAATAAGAAATGACGTTCCAATAATTTTGCAAAATACAAAATTTAAAGATTTAGATAAAAAGTATAAATACTTTATTGTTGTCGATAATCAAGGAAAGTATTTAGGTGTATTAAAAGGTAGATATATACATTTAGCTTTAAAACATGGTTTTGAAAAAGCAGATATCTCTATATTTTTAGAAGATTGGAAAACACTAAACTATAGTGATTTAAGACATATAAATATTAGGACATTAATAGAAGAAGATTATGAAATCTTTCCTGTTTTAGATAAAGGTTTTTATTTGGGTTATATACATAAAAGAGATATATTAACTCAAATATTTAAAGATACTGAAAAAACAAGTATAGCGACTTTAAAATCTAGTCCAAAAATTTATAACGTTTTTAAAAAATTAGAATCATTCTTCCCAAAATTTCTTATTGAGAAACTTAAAGAAATAGGTGTTATTGCTGAAAAGTTAGGATATAGAGCATTTATAATAGGTGGAGTAGTTAGAGATATTGTTTTAAATAAAAAAAATCTTGATATAGATATTATTGTAGAAGGAGATGCTCCAGATTTAATAAAAGAGTTTGTAAAAAAATATAACTATCCTTACCATATTTATAAAGAGTTTATGACTGGAAACGTTGTTATTGAAAATAGTATAAAGTTAGACTTTTCTACTGCAAGGAAAGAAGAGTACGAATCTCCAGGAGCATATCCAAAAGTTGAAAAAGCCACCCTATTTGAAGATTTATATAGAAGAGATTTTACTATAAATACTTTAGCTATAGAAATAACACAATCTAACTATGGAAAATTAATAGACTATTTTAATTCACTTGTAGATATTAAAGAAAAAAGGATAAGAATCTTACATTCATTTAGTTTTATAGAAGATCCAATTAGGATATTGAGAGCTTTACGGTTTGCTGGAAGACTTGATTTTAAATTAGAAAAAAACACAGAAAAATTGTTAATTTACTGTGTAGAAAAAAATTTAATAGACTTTGCACCAAAAGGTAGAATAAATTTAGAACTTAATTTAACTTTTAATGAAGAAAAAGTTTTAAATATATTAAAACTTTACGACAAATATAAAGTTTTAAATAAAATTTTTCCATTTACACATATTGACGGTGAAAAAGAAAGATTACTTCAAAAACTTGCTGATACATTAATACTTTTAAACCAATTAAAACCTTACGATTACCCTAAAAATACAAACTATATTTATATACTACTTTCACATCTACCAACAGAGATTATATATCAAACATTAAAAAAATATCTTTTTGAAAAAGAATCTAAATTTTTAGAAAACTTTATTGAGGATTATAAACGTTTAAAAGAAACTAAAGATAAATTTGAGACCTATAAAATTTTAAAATCTATAAAAGATGACTATTTGCCTTCTATACTTACATTACTTGAAGAAAAGCAATATAATATAATAATAGAAATTTTTAAATTTGAGAAAAGTCCATTAATTACAGGAAATGATTTAATTAGTTTAGGTTTAAAGCCATCAAAGTTATTTAAAACAATAATTGAAGATACTTTAGAAAAACAGTTAAATGGTTTCTTTAAAGATAAAACAGATGCTATAAATTATATAAATGAGAAATATATAAAACATTTTAAGGAGAGTTAAAATGAAAATATTGATTGTTGAAGATAATATTTCACTAAACAACTCAATAAAAGAAGTTTTAGAAATTAACGGATATATTGTAGATTCTGCATTTGATGGGAATGAAGCATTAAATTTTGTAGAACATTCTACTTATGATATTATTATTCTTGATTTAATGTTGCCAGATATTGATGGTTTTAATATCTTAAAATCTATAAGAGAAAAAGGGATAAATACACCAGTTATTATACTGACAGCAAAAGATCAAATTAAAGATAAAGTTAAAGGTTTAGATTTAGGAGCTGATGATTATATAACAAAACCTTTTGATGTGGAAGAACTTTTAGCAAGGATAAGAAGTATAGGAAGAAGGATATCTTCTGAAAAGAAAGATGTTATTGTGATAGATAACCTTGAGATAGATTTAAAAAATAAAGTTGTTAAAAAGAATGGTAATTTCATAGAGTTAACACCAAAACTTTACTGTATTTTAGAACAGCTTGTAAGAAATAGGGGAAGAGTAGTCACCTATGAGATTTTATCAAGTAAATGCTGGGAAATAACAGAAGTCCCTACCAGAGAAACAATAAGAACTAATGTGAAAAATCTTAGAAAACTTATAGATTCTGAAAAGAGAATAATATTAACTGTTGAAGGAGTAGGCTATAGAATTCCTTAAATTCTTTTCTGATGAATTTCAAAAAGTTAGATTAAAAATTGTTTTTTTACTTACATTTGTTGCATCAATTATTATTTTTATTTTATCTTATTCTATATATATATCTTATGAGAATCAAAAGTATGTTGATGTTGAAGATAAAATAAAATCTAAAATAATAGAAATCATTAACAGTATAGAAAATAATAATAATCTAAATGTATACCCTGACGAAAATATGTTTCTTTGTACTTACTTTTTAGATAGTAAAGAAAAAAGATGTATTTTTAATTTAAAAACTTTTAACATACAAAAAAGTGTATTTAATTTAGATCAGATTAAACTTTTTGAAGGAAAAAGATATGTAAATAACTTTTTTTTATATGGTTATAAGTTTAAAAATAGTAGAAACTATTATTTTATTATAGGATATGATATTTCAGCAGTAATAAAAGATTTAAAAAACTTAAAAAAAACAATCTTCTTCTCTAGTTTAACAGTGATAATCTTATCTGGAATTTTGGCATTTTCTGTTTCTGGTAGGATATTAAATCCTCTTAGAGAGAGGAAAGAAAATTTAGAGCATGTATTAAGTATAGTTTTTCATGATCTTAGAACACCAATTACAGTTATAAAAACAAATCTATATATTATGAAAGCAAAAGATTTTAAGAATATTGAAAACAATTTATACCAACTTGAAAAAAATCTTGATTATATACAGAATATACTTAAAAATATAGAAGCTTTAAGGTCTTTAGATGTTAAAGAAGTTGAAGATATTAATATAAATGAGCTTATGAAAGATATCTTAGAAAAGCTAAAAGCTAAGATTAATGAAAAGTATATCAATGTAAAGATTAGTGAGGAATCTATAATAAATATAAAAGCAAACTATATAGATATGGAAATAATGTTTACAAATTTATTAGAAAATGCTATCAAATATAACAAAATACAAGGTATAATAGATATTATTTTTTCAGATAAAACTGTAATTATCAAAAATCAAGGAGACAAAATAAAAGAACCTAGTAAAATCTTTGATAAATTTTATAGGGAAGATTTAGCTGGAAATATTGAAGGTTTAGGGCTTGGACTTTCAATTGTAAAAAAGATATGTAGTAAGTATGGTTTTAAGGTAAAGTATGATTATAAAGATAAATTCCATATATTTAAGGTAATGTTAAAATAAAAAGGGGTCTTTTAACCCCTTTATACAGATCATTTCTCTTTTGATTCGAATTCTATTACATCTTCTTTACAAACGTACTTCTCTCCACTAATTTTTTGAACTAAAGGATCTACTTTGCATGACAACTCTTCTACCTTTCCTGTAATTTCTTCTTTTGATCTTTTTACAAAATAGATTACATAAGCCACCATTCCTAAAGTAAAGAGAATCAAAAATACTACATAAGTTTCCATGACACATCCTCCTGAAATAAGTTTTATTATAAAAATAATTTTGTATTTAAAATTTGCAATAATATTTTGTATTTAGAATATAAAAATATAATTATATTTATTCTTCTGTATTAAAAGCCCTATCTCCAGCATCACCTATTCCTGGAACAATAAAACCTTTGCTGTTTAGGCCTTCATCAACACTTCCAATATAAAAATTAACATCTTTATATTTTTCTAATCTTTTTAATCCATTAGGAGATACTATTACATTTAGAGATATTATTTTTTTAGGATTATACTTTTTAACAACTTCTAGTGCATACTCTAAAGAGCCACCTGTAGCAACCATAGGGTCTACTATTATAGCAACTTTATTTTCTAAGTTCGGTAATCTTTCATAGTATAAAACACTTTCCAAAGTTTCTTCATTTCTTTTAAGTGCTAAAAAACCAACTTTAGCTTCTTGAAGTATTTCTAAGCAACCATCTAACATAGGCAAACCAGCTCTTAAAATTGGAATGATAACAAAGTTTTCTTCAGCTAAAAATGGAAAATTGCCTTCACCTATAGGAGTTTCTACTTTTTTTAAATAGGTAGTTTCTTTTTCTAAGGCGTATGATAAAAGTATTTTTGCTATAGTAGATAGACCTTTTCTAAAATTATGAGGTTTTAAATTTTTATCTCTCAGTTTTGATAATGTGTTTTTTAGAATAGTATTATCTACAATGAAAAAATTTTCCATAAAAAACCTCTTTAATGTATAATTTTAAACATTAAATTATACACGAAGGGTAAGATATGAGAAAGGTTGGATATTTTTATGATGATATATATTTAAAACATGATACTGGAGAAAGACATCCAGAATCGCCAGATAGATTAGTGTATATAAATAAATATATTCAACCTTTATCAGATAGATTGATCTTTTTAAAACCAAGGAGGGTAACAGTTAAAGATCTGTTACTTGTTCACGATACATACTATCCCCAGGAGATAATGGATTTTACATCTGCTGGTGGTGGTTATCTTGATCCAGATACACATGTTGGTGTTTTTTCTTATGATGCTGCTTTAACAGCTGTTGGTGCTGGATTGGAAGCTGTAGATAATATAATAAATGGAAAAATAGATAGAGCTTTCTGTGCTGTTAGACCACCAGGTCATCACGCTGAAAAAGACAAAGCTATGGGTTTTTGTATATTTAATAATATAGCAGTTACCGCAAGATATGCTCAACAAAAAGGATTTAATAAAGTGTTTATTGTAGATTTTGATGCTCACCATGGAAATGGTACACAAAAGATATTTTATGATGATGATACAGTATTTTATTTTTCTACCCATGAGTATCCTTTTTATCCAGGAACTGGTTCAAAAGATGAAAAAGGAGTAGGTAAAGGATACGGTTATACTTACAATGTGCCTCTTCCAGTTGGAAGTGGAGATGATATCTATATAGATATTTACCAAAATACGTTACCAAATCTAGTAAAAGAGTTTAATCCTGATATTCTTTTAGTTTCTGCAGGTTATGATTTACATAAGGAAGACCCATTAACATACCTTGAAGTTACTACGGAAGGTATTGGGGTTATTGTTGAAAGTATACTAAAATCAGCAGAAAAACCTTATATATTTATGTTAGAAGGTGGCTATAACTTAAATGCTTTAGGAAAATCTGTTAAGATTACATTAGAAAAGATGCTTGAGGTATAAATGAAAAAGTTAAAAGATTTAATAGATAATGAAATAGTACTACAAGGAAGTTTATATACAGTTATTGAAGGAATAACTGATAATAGTAAAGAAGTTGAAGATAACTATGCTTTTTTTGCAGTAAAAGGAACAAAGATTGATGGACATGATTTTATAGTTTCTGCCATAGAAAAAGGAGCAAAATCAATTTTTTTTCAAAATAAAGATGTTTATGAGAAATTAAAGAATAGATATCCAGATATTACCTTTATAATATCAGAAAATACGAGAAAATCGTCAGCTAAAGTTGCTAATAGATTTTATGATAAGCCATCTGAAAATTTAAAAGTCATTGCTGTAACTGGAACAAATGGAAAAACAACAACCACCAACCTTTTGAATCAGTACTATACATTAGCAGGTTATAAAACTGGTTTAATAGGAACTATAAATTACAGTATAGGAGATGAGATACTAGATAATGGGCATACTACACCAGATCCAGTAAAATGGTTTAAAACATTAAAAACAATGAAAGATAAAGGTGCAGATGTTGTAGTGGCTGAAGTTTCCTCTCACGCTGCAGATCAATTTAGAGTTTTTTCAACAAAATTTTCTGGTGGTATATTTACAAACTTAACCCAAGATCATTTAGATTATCATAAAGATATGGAAAACTACTTTTTAGCTAAAAGAGAAACTTTCAATCAAATCCATCAATTTAATAAAGATGCTGTCTATAGTATAAACATGGATGATGATTATGGAAAAAGAGTATATAGCTACTTATTAACCAATCTCAAAGTAAAAAGAGAGAATATCATTACGTATGGAAGAAATTCAGAAGATTTCACAATATTAGATTATCGTTTAGGTTTATTTGAAACACAGTTTAACTTTTCTTATAAAGGGAAGGTTTATAATGTATATACTAAGCTAAGAGGAGTTTTTAATATATATAACCTATCAGCTGTTATTTCTTTTCTTTTGAAAGATAATTTTGATATTGAGTTTTTAATAGAGAACGCAAAAAATCTTAAACCAGTAAAAGGTAGATTTCAAATTGTAGAAGGTGATGGATTTATTGTTGTTATAGACTATGCCCATACACCAGATGCCATTGAAAATATTTTAAAATCTTTATTAGAAATTAAAAAAGGTAAAATAATTACTGTATTTGGAGCTGGTGGTAACAGAGATAAAACAAAAAGACCAATAATGGGAAAGATAGCTGAAAAATATTCAGATTTAGTAATTATAACATCAGATAATCCAAGGGATGAAAATCCAGAAGATATTGCTAATGATATCTTTAAAGGGATAAATGATGAAAGTAAAGTCTCAGTTATTTTAGATAGAGAAGAAGCTATAAAGCATAGTATTGATATAGCCAAAGAAGATGATATTGTTTTGGTAGCTGGAAAAGGACATGAAAACTATCAGATAATTAAAGACAAGATTTTACATTTTGATGATTTTGAAGTTGTAAACAAATATATAAGAAGGAGTAAGTATGTTTAGAGGGAAGATTAGAAAGATTCATTTTATAGGAATAGGTGGTTCTGGAATGAATGGAATAGCAGAAGTTTTACTTAATCTTGGATATACAGTTACAGGTTCTGATATAAAAGAATCTGCAACAACAAACCGTTTAAAAGAACTTGGAGCAAAGATATTTATAGGACATACTAAAGAAAATGTTAAAGATGTTGACGTTGTAGTGTACTCTTCAGCTGTAAAACCAGATAATCCGGAAGTAATAGAAGCAAAAGAAAGAGGTATTCCTACTATTCCAAGAGGTGAGATGCTATCAGAACTTATGAGATTTAAATATGGTATAGCCATTGCTGGAAGTCATGGAAAAACAACTACTACGTCAATGGTTGGTACTGTTTTAAGTAAAACAGGTTTTGACCCTACTGTTGTAATTGGTGGTAAACTTGAAGCTTATGGAAGTAATGCTAAACTGGGAAGGGGAGAGTTTTTAGTAGCAGAATCTGATGAAAGTGATGGTTCATTTTTAAAACTTTCTCCTACTATCGTATCTATAAATAACATTGATTTAGAGCACTTAGGTTTTTACAAAGATATAGAAGATATAAAAAACGCATTTGTTCAGTTTGCAAATAAAGTACCCTTTTATGGAGCTGTTGCTGTCAATATAGATGATGAAAATGTTAAAAGTATAGTACCATTTATAGAGAGGAAAATAATAAAGTTTGGTCTTTCAGAACAAGCAGACATAAGAGCTACAGATTTAAAACTTGAAAATGGAAGATATAAATTTAAAGTTAATAACTTTGGAGAAATCCATTTATCTATTCCAGGTATCCATAACGTTTATAATGCTCTTGCTACTATATCTATATGTAATGAACTTGATGTTCCTTTCTGTGTAATTAAAGAATCCTTAGAAAACTTTAAAAATGCTAAAAGAAGATTTGAGATTAAGTATTCAAATGATGTTGTTGTAATAGATGACTATGCACACCATCCAACAGAAATTAAAGCTACTTTAAAAGCAGCAAAAGATTACTTTGAAGATAAAAGAATTGTTTGTGTTTTTCAACCACATAGATACTCAAGGGTTTATTCACTTTTTGAAGAATTTACAAAAGCTTTTGATATACCAGATATAACAATTATTACAGAAATATACTCTGCTGGCGAGAATCCAATAGAAGGTATTTCTGGTAAAATTTTAGCAGATAAAATTAGAGAGAAAGGAAAAACTGTTTACTATGTTGAAAATATAGCAGAAGCAGAAAACCTTTCAAGAAATATTATTAAAAAAGGAGATGTTATATTAACACTTGGAGCTGGTAATATTACTCAACTTAGTGATTCTATTTCAAAATCTTTAAGTGAGAAAAATGGATAAGATAGTAAACAGATTTGTTAACAAAGATAATATGTCTCTTCTTACAGACCTTTATGAGCTTACTATGGCTCAAGTTTACTATGAAAAAGGTTTAAAAGGTAAAGCAGTATTTAACTTTTTTATAAGACCTACACAAAAAAGAAATTACTTTTTAAATGCTGGTTTAGAGTTTTTAATCGATTATCTGCTAAATATAAGGTTTACGAAAGAAGATATTGAGTTTTTAAGGTCAACAGGAAAATTTAAAGAAGATTTTTTAAATTATCTAAAAAATTTCAGATTTACTGGAAACCTTTACGCTGTAGATGAAGGGGAAATAATTTTTGCTAATGAACCTATTGTCCAGGTTGAAGCACCTTTGATAGAAGCACAGATAGTTGAAACATTTTTAATAAATACACTACAAATATCTATCTTAGTAGCAACTAAAGCTTTAAGATGTTATAGTGTTGCAAATAATAAAATGTTGGTTGATTTTGGACTTAGAAGAGCCCACGGTACAGATGCAGGTATAATCGCTGCAAGAAGTAGTTTTATCGGTGGATTTAACGGAACATCAAATGTCCTTGCTAGTAAATTTTTTGATATTCCATGTTATGGAACAATGGCCCACTCATTTGTAATGGCTCATGATAACGAAGAAAAAGCATTTGAAAACTTTGCAACAGTATATCCAGATAACACGATTTTTTTAGTAGATACATACAACACATTAAAAGGAATAGAAAATGCTATTAAAGTTGCTAAAAAGTTGGGCATAAGAATAAAAGGTATTAGGATAGACAGCGGAGAAATACCTACATTAGTAAAAGAAGCAAGGAAAATTTTAGATTTAAATGGTTTTAGAGATACTATAATATTAGTTAGTGGTGGTGTTAATGAGTATACTATTAAAGATTATATACAAGATAAACATTTACCAATAGATGCTTTTGGTGTTGGTACTGAACTTGTCACAAGTGCTGATTTGCCTTATTTAGACTGTGCATACAAATTAGTTGAGTATAATGGTGAGCCAGCTATGAAACTAAGCAGAAAAAAAATAACATTACCTTACAAGAAGCAACTTTATAGAGAGTATAGAAATGGAATTATATTTAAAGATATTGTCAGTCATTTTGACGAAAACTGTGAAAATGCTGTGAAAATGTTAAGACTTTACATTCAAAACGGAAATTTAGTGAAAAGTTTACCATCTTTAAAAGAAATAAGAGAGAAAGCTTTAATAAACTTTAAAACACTCCCTTCAACATTTAAATCTATAAATCAATATATGACTATAAATCCAGAGATATCATTTTTCTTAATGAAATCTGCAGAAGTTCTTAAAGAAAAATTAAGGAGATGAATATGAAGTTAGTTATATTCTTAACACTTCTCTTTATTAATATATCCTTTGCACAACTAAATATTACGACTACTATAAAACCGCTTGCTGATATTGCAAAAGGAGTTGGCGGTAACAAAGTTAATACAAAATATATTATTCCACCAAATTTAAACTTTCATAACTATGAGTATAAACCAAACGATATTAAATCTATTTATGAAAGTGATCTATTTATATATGTTGGTACTGGTGAAGGAAATATTAATAATTTTGTAAAAAGTCTAAACAAAAGTAAAGTTTTCAAAGTAGTAGATATAAAAGGTATCTATATAATCAAAGAAAAAGACCACGATGAAATCCATCCAGCTTTATGGTTAAACTTAGATAATATAAAAGTTATAGCAAGATATGTTTATGATTATTTAATAAAGGTAGATGTTAAAAATCAGAGTTATTACAAAGCCAATTTAGATAAATTTTTAAATAGTATAGACCAGCTTATAAAATATGGTAGAGAAAAACTATCTAAAGTAAAAAACAAAAATTTTGTTTCATACCATTATGAATTTCCTTATTTCGTAAATTTTTTTAATCTAAACTATTTAGCTGAGATAGAAATGGGACATGGAAGAGAACCTGCATTAAAACATATTTTAGAGGTAATAGATAGGATAAAAAAATATAATGTTAAAACTATTTTTACGTCAAAACAGTTTTACAATCGAAAGACAATTAATTTGGTTATTTCTCAAACAAATGCAAAAGTGGTATTTTTAGATATATTTGGAGAAAATAAAAACTATATTGAAATGATGAGATTCAACATAGATAAAGTGTACGAAGGACTTAATTTATAGTTTATGGAATACTACTTAAATTTAGAACTTAAAAAGCCTTACCTTGTTGTTGGTGATATTCATGGCTGTTTTTACGAATTTAAAAAGCTTATCAATATATCTTATGAAAAGTATGGACCAGAAACTGTTTTTATATCTGTAGGAGATACAATAGATAGAGGACCTTTAAATATTAAAGCACTACTTTTTACAATAGAGTTATTTAAGAAAGGAAAGTATTTTGAAGTAAAAAGTAATCATTTAGATAAATTCGTAAGATGGCTTAAAGGAAATGATGTAAATGTTTCCTACGGAATGCAAAAAACTATTGAAGAGTTTTTATCCTATAATAAAGAGATTCAAGAAGATATAAAAGAAAAAGTAATAAACTACTATGAAAATTTGCCACTTTACTTAATAATAAACAACAATGTAGTTGTAGCCCATGCTGGAATAAAGGATGAGTTTATAGGTAGAGTAGACAAAAAAGTAAAAAGTTTTGTTTTATATGGAGAAACTACAGGTAGATATACAGAAAGGGGTTTTCCAGAAAGAGTTGATTGGGCTAAAGATAGAAAAATAAGTAAAAATTCTCCAAAAATCGTTTATGGACACGTAGTTTATGATGAACCTTATATAAACAATCTGTGTTATGGAATAGATACAGGGGCATGTTTAGGTAATAAACTTACTGGTTATAATCCAGAAAAAGAAGAGTTTATATTTGTTAAATCTGAAAAAGTTTATTATTCTTTTGATTAATAAGATTTTTTTATCTCAAAGATAGCCACATCTGGTGGACAACCAATTCTAATAGGTGGTCCACCTGTACCTACACCACGACTAACATATACATAACTATTACCAATTTTTAAAAACCCATAATCAATAACAAATATTTTTCTTAAGATATATTTAATAGGAAACAAAACACCACCATGAGTATGTCCAGAAAGCATCAAATCAAATCTTCCTATTAATCTATAATCTAAATCAGGTTGATGTTTTAGAAAAATAATAAATTTGTCCTTTTTTACTTGATCAAACAAAATATCCTCAAGTATTAATTTTTTAATTTTAAACCTTTCTGCTTCAATATCATCAACACCTACCATAGTTATATTTCCAATAGATAAAACACTATCTCTTAAAATTTTAAATCCAGCTTTTTCTGTAAACTCTATCGCTTGATTCACACCTGCGTAGTATTCATGATTACCTAAAATAGCATATTTACCAAGAGGTGGGTTTATCATCTTTAATAAAGATACATAACTTTCCTTATTTTTAATATTTCCATCAACCAAATCACCTGTTGATATAACAATATCTGGTTTCTCTTTTTTATAAACATCTAAGATAAGCTTTATTTTATCTTCCTTCATCACTTGGTTTAGATGTAAGTCTGATATATGAAGTATTTTTATATTTTTATCTAATTTGTTTGAGTATATTTCAAATCTATTTACTGTAAGATGTAATGTTTCGTTATATCCATAAGCTAAAGAGATAAATGTAAATGAAACAACTATTGTATAGGCTAATTTATTGTTTAATGTTGGCAGTGGATTATGACCAGTTATTTTATGTACTACTTTTAATAGTAGATGATAAAGATCTATAATTAAATAATAAATTGAAAAAAGTATAATAAAGCCCATCCACATTAAAATGAAAAAAGAGAAAAAATAAGAATCATAACCAGCTTTATCATAAAACCTGTAAACAAAAGGTGAAAAGGTCATTAATGTAATTGAGTACATTCCTATTGATTTTTTCCCATAAATACCTATCATTTTTTTAATGAAATAAATATGCATTAAAAAATAAAGTGAAAAAAATATAAATAAAAACATAATACCTCCTAATTAAAATAAAAATAGGATAAAATATAATAATTAATTATTTATCTATTACAATAGGGTGTAAATATGATAGGAAAAATTGTTTGGGAAGCTTTATCTGTTGCACTTTTACTTTATGGTGCTTATTTAACTTATGTTTATCTTTGGTTTAGTATGTTTAGAATATGGAGTGTAGATATAACAGTTTCTAAAGTAATATCTGGAATCTTAGTTTTTACTATAGTTGTTATATCAGCGGTCAGATGGTTTATAAAGAAATATAGTGAACTTGGGAAAAAGGAAACTTAAAAAATGTTTCAAGAGATAGATGAAAATTTTTATATTCTGATGGAAAATATAGCTGGTGTTAAATTAATACAGGAAGAAGATAAATATGTATGGATTTTTTATACAAACCATCCACAACCTCTTAAATCAAAAAGCTTTGAAACAAAAGAAGAAGCTGTCATCTGGTTTAGAAATATAAAGTATGCTTATTATAAAAGGAAAGAATGATGTTTCTACATGATGCTAAACAAAATATAGAAATTTTATGCGAAGTAATTGATAAATCTCCAGATATAATTTTTACAATAGATTTAAATGGACATATCATTTACTGTAATGAAACATTTTCAAATTTACTTGGTTATTCAAAAGAAGAAATAGTTGGAAAACATGTTAGAGAGTTTGCTGTAGAAGAAGAAATATATAATACTTGTATGTTAAATGTAAAATCAACAGGGAAATGTTTGGACCAGGAAACATTCTTTCGAAAAAAAGATGGAACATTACTCTATGTAGTAAAAAATGTTAATGCTGTCTATGATTATAATGGAAATATATCTTACCTTATTATTAATGCTAGAGATTTAACATATATAGATGAGTTAAATAGAAGTTTATTACACATTACAAAACTTTATGAGGAAAATCTTAAAGTAATATATCAAATTTTTTTAAATATAAAAGAAGCTGTATGGATAATTGATGCTCAAGGATACTATGTAGATCAAAATAAAGCACATGAAGAACTTTTAGGTTATTCTTTAGAAGAGTTAAGAGATAAAACACCAGCTGTTTACATGTCTGAAGAAACGTTTGATAAAGTTTTGTTAAATATAACAGAAAAAGGTTCTTATTTTGGAGAAATAAAAGTAAAAGATAAATTTGGAAATATAAAGGATGTTGAACTTTTTGCTTTTCCTATAAGAGATGAAAAAAGTAATATTATCTATTATGTAGGGATAAAAAGAGATGTTACTAAAGAAAAAGAAATCTTTTATACTGATAAATTAACGAATCTACCTAATCGTTTAAAGCTTATTGAAGATATAAAAATTTATAAAGATTCAAAGTTGCTTCTTATAAATGTAGATTCTTTTAAAGAGATTAATGATGTTTATGGTTATGAAATTGGTGATAGAGTAATAAAAGCTTTAGCAGATAGGATTAAATCTTTCTGTGAAAATTATTATTACAATGTATATAGATTGGCTGGTGATGAGTTTGCTGTACTTATCAATAGATATATTGAAGATAAATCCTTACATCTATTTGTAAATGAACTTATTAATTACATAGAATCAGTGCCTATACAAATAGAAGATTTTGAAGTTAAGTTAGATATAACTATTGGAGTTTCTGAAGGAAATGAAAAAGATTACAAAAATCTAATAGAAAGGGCAGATATGGCTCTAAACTATGCAAGACAGCATAAGAAACCTTACGTTATCTATACAGAAGAGTTGGAAATACAGAAGAAATATCAAGAAAATCAAATGTTTATACAAAGATTAAAAGATGCAATAAAAAATGATTATTTTGTTGTTTATTATCAACCTATAATAAATAACTATACAGGGAAAGTTGAAAAGTATGAAAGTTTAATAAGAATGAAGTTAGATGATAAAATAATCTCTCCTTTCTTATTTTTAAATGTAGCAAAAAAATCAAAATTGTATCCAGCTATAACAACGAAAGTAATAGATGAAGCTTTAAAATTAGCTGAAAAATATGAGATATCTGTTAATTTATCAGTATTAGATATTCTCAATGAAGATATGAAAAATTATATAATTGATAAGATAAAAAAAGGAAAGTATAAGCTTACAGTTGAGATTTTAGAATCAGAAGGTATTGAGAATTATGAAAAAGTTAAAACGTTTATAGATATATTAAAAGAATTTAACTGTAAAGTAGCGTTAGATGATTTTGGATGTGGATATTCAAATTTTGGACATACCTTAAAATTAGGTGTTGATTTTTTAAAGATAGATGGTTCTCTTATAAGAGATATAGATAAAAATTATCAATCTCAAGTTATTGTTGAAACTATAGTAAACTTTGCCAAAAAACTTGGTATCAAAACTGTTGCTGAGTTTGTCCACTCTAAAGAAGTTTTTGAAAAAGTAAAAGAGATTGGTATAGATTACTCACAAGGATTCTACTTAGGAGAACCAAAGCCACATCTAGTTACCTAAAATTTTTAACTATATTATCTTTTACTGAATCTATAAAATCAGAAAGTTTTATATTTATGCTTTCGTTTTCTAAAGAAGTAGCTGTATAACCTTCTAAGTTACATGGTTTTATTTTATTGAACTTTGTTAAATCTACAGAGTGATTAACAGCAACTCCATGTAAAGAATATCCATCGCTAAACCTAAATCCTACAGATGCTAACTTTCTATTTTCTATGTAGAAACCAGGATTTTTAAAGTCATGGTAGATATCTTTAGATAAATTTTCAAATACAGTATTAAAAGATTTAACTACTCTTTTATAAAAATTTTTAGGACTATCTACTTTAAAAACAAAGTAAAAAATAGGTTGTCCTGGACCATGAAATGTTATAGAACCGCCTCGATCTGTTTTTATAACAGGAACAGGAAAATTTCCTTTCTCATTTTGTCCAACAGTATACACGTCATAATGCTGGCATATTAAGAGATAGTTGTTTTTATCTTTTACTGCTTTTTTATGTAAACCTTTCATTATTTTTATTCCTTCATCATAATCAATAATACCAAGATTTATTATTTCTATCATTTTATCCTTTTTGAAATAAAAAATTTTCTTTATATATTATAAAAAGTTAAAAATATTTAAAAAGGTAAAAAAATGGAAGAAAAAGAATGTTTAAAATGTGGTTGTAAATATAACCTTGTAGAAGATCCAAATATAGAAGGTATCTATTTTTGTAAAGATTGTTGGGAAGAGAGAGAAAAAACAGAAGTTAATTATAAATGGGGATATGATGAATCTTTACCAGATGATGGTTAAAAAGGGGATAGTACCCCTTATTTATTTTTTATTAGATATTCAACATCTGATACTATTTTATCTACTGGTAAGTATATACCTTTGAAATCTTCTACTATATTTCCTTTTTTATCTATAATAAATGTAATCACTGGATTATGTGTTATCATTTTTTCATTACTACTATGTCCATGGTGATGCATGTGTTCACTACTTCCAGCTTCTACTTCTTTTACTTCAATACCATAGGCATTCCATGCTTTTTTAAGGTCTTCTTCTTTTCCTGTTAAAAATGTAAATTCATCAAGTTCTCTTGATTTTTTATATTCTTTTAAAATCTCTGGTTTATCTATTTTAGGATCTACTGTTATGAAAACAATTTTGTATTTATCTTTTAGCCCTTTTTCGTTAAGTTTTTCTGCTGCTTGTTTTAAAAATGCATTTACTGTAGGACATACATGTTTACAATTTGAAAATCCAAAGTACAAGATTACTATTTTTCCTTTAAAATCTTCTAACTTTGTAGCTTTACCTTCTTCATTAACAAGATTTTCAACTTCTGTTGCTTTTTTTGGATAACCTTTTACACTTCCTTGTAGAGAATAACTATAACTGTTTAATGAGAAAGTAAGAATTAAAAGAATGCTTAACACTTTTTTTAGCATCTTTAACCTCCAAATTTTATTGATTTAAATCATAAAATAAAATGATGTTAATTTCAACTTAAAATTTAACATCTATAGGTGGTATAATAAAAAAATTAATTGATATAAATTGTATTAAAAGGAGTCTAAATATGAAACATTTAACTCCAGAGCAAATAGAAGAACTTAAAAATATCTTAACAGAGTGGAAAAATCAGATTATAGAAGATACAAAGCAAAACACAGGAGAAGCTTTATCTTTTGAAGGCTCTGATGAAATGGAAAGGGCTGAAGCAGAAACTTCAAGAATTTTAACATTAAGAAACCTTGATAGAGAAAGAAAACTATTAAAAAAAATAGAATATACATTACAGAAGTTTGATATTGGTATATATGGGATATGTGAATCTTGTGGTGCCGAAATACCTTATGAAAGACTAAAAGCTAGACCAGTTGCATCTTTATGTATAAATTGTAAAATAAAACAAGAGGAGGAAGAAGAATGATGTTAAAAATAACTCCTCAAGATGCACTGATAGTAGTAGATATGCAAAATGATTTTATGCCATATGGAGTTCTTCCTGTAAAAGATGCAGATAAAATAGTCCCTATAATTAATGAATATATTGATATCTTTTCAGAAAAAAATCTTCCAGTATTCTTTACAAGAGATTGGCATCCGGAAAATCATATATCATTTAAAGGTTATGGTGGTATTTGGCCTTTCCATTGTATTCAAAATACTGAAGGAGCAAAATTCCATCCAGATTTAAAAATACCCTTAGATAATAAATTTATAATATCAAAAGGATTTTTACCTGATTTTGATGCATACTCTGGATTTCAAAACACAGTTTTAGATTCACTGTTAAAAGAAAGGGGCATTAGAAGAATATTTATTTGTGGTGTCGCTACAGATTTTTGTGTTAAAAATACAGCTATAGGTGGTTTTAACCTAGGTTATAATGTATTTTTATTTAAAGATGCTATAAAACCTGTTTTCGAAGATAAAGAAAAAGATGTTTTAGATAATTTAATGGAAAATGGTATCGTTTTAATAGATAGAGATGATTTATATAACAGATGATAAAGATTTAGAAAAGTTAAAATCTTTAGAAAAAGATAAATATCTTTATTTAGATACAGAAGTTGTAATAAGAGATTTTGAAAATATAGATTTTTTTAATGATAGAATTAGACTTATTCAAATTGGTAATGAAGAAGATATTTATATATTAGACCTTTTTAAACTAAATAAAGAAAATGTTATAACTTATCTAAAACCATTGATAGAAGAAAAAGGAATAGTAGGACATAACTTAAAGTTTGATATTAAATTTTTAAAAACAAATCTTAATATTTTCCCAAAAATTGTTTTTGATACTATGATAGCTTCTCAGATTTTGTCAAAAGGTGACAATGGACAAAGACATTCTTTAGCATTAGTATTAAAACGTTATACAGATGAAGAAGTTGATAAATCTTATCAAAAATCTGTCTGGAATATAGAAAATCTATCAAAAGAACAACTTGATTACGCAGCAAAAGATGTACAAGTTTTAAGAAAATTGTTTAATGAAGAGAAAAATCTATTAAATAGTGAGAGTTTGTTAAAAAAGGCAATAGGTGATAGTTATAAAGTATTTGGTGTCTATAATCCTGTTTCTGCATTAGAGATGAGTTTTCTTTTATCTTTAGTAGATATAGAGTTAACTGGTATACCTATTGATATTGATGAAGTTCAAAGACTA
>JBBIPN010000011.1:0-25694 GCA_037442825.1 Sulfurihydrogenibium sp.
ATGGATTTATACCTTGGGGGATTTACACCTTTAGATAATAGTATTTGTTTTATTAGTTGTTTTTAAATTTTCTAAAAAAGATTTTTAAAGTCATAAAATTAAAATAAACATCTATCTATTCAAAAATTAAACTAATATTTTTTTGTTGACTTTATCATATTTTTAATGTTATAATCACATGATAATATTTCATATAAACAACAGGAGGATTAACATGAAAAAGTCAGCAGCAATTACGTTATTATCATCGTTTATTTTAGTTTCTAACTCTTTTGCTGAAGATGGTATAAGATTAGAAAAAATAACGGTAGAAGGTAAAAAGCTGGAAGAAAAAACCACAAAAAAGATTGATAAAGAGAACGTTAAAATAACAAGGCAGATAGATTTAGGAGAAATACTATCAGAATACTACCCAGAAATTTTGTATATGAGAAAAGGCGGGATAGCTAACGATTTATACATAAGAGGATTTTCAAGAGATAATATCAACGTTTTAATTGATGGTTCTAAGATATATGGAGCTTGTCCAAATAGAATGGATCCACCATCTTTTCATGTATCAAGTCCTCAGATAGAAAATGTTATAATCAAAGAAGGTCCTTTTGATATAGAAAATGCCGGTTCTTTAGCAGCTGTTGTAAATGTTAAAACAAAAGATCCAAAGGAAGGTGTAAGTGGAGAAATAGGTGGAAGTTATGGAAGCTTTAGTTATAGAACAGGTTATATTTGGGGTAATACAGGCAACCAGATTATAAAAGTTTTAGTAGGAGCATCAAACCAATACTCAAAACCTTATGAAAGTGGAGAAGGAAAAAGGGTTACAGAATATTCAGTTTATCAAACACCTATGGGGCCTACAGCAGGTAAATATAAGCCACAATTCATAAATGATAAAGCTTATAATATAGATAGAGTTTGGACAAAAGTTTTAATAACACCAAAAAATAATGTAGATATTAAATTTTCTTATGCTTTTGAAAATGCGAGGGATGTTTTATACCCTGCTTTAAAGATGGATGCTTTGTATGATAGAACTAATAGATTCAATTTTGATTTTAATTTGAAAGATGTTGGTTTAAGATTTAGTGTATATTACAATGAGGTTAAACACGATATGAGAGATACATTTAGAACCACCTCAAATCCTTTTCCAGCTTTAGGTTATAGTATGAAAACTTACGCAGAATCAAAAATGTTTGGTACTAAAATTATAAAAGATTTAAATATTTTGGGTATTAATTCATCTATTGGAATTGACACATATTTGAGAAACTGGCTTGCTGATAACGTTCAAAATGGTGGTGGAAACGTAAACAATGGTATGATTCCAGATGTTAAAATCAAGGATATAGGTATCTTTTTAAAAGGCAATAAAAACATAGATAAATGGAGTATATCTGGAGGTTTAAGGTACGATTATACGTATTCAAAAGCAAACCCTGATATTATGAGTGCTAATAATAGAAACTTATTTGTAAATAATAATGGAAATAACTTTTCGAATACAGATAACTATCTATCAGGAAACTTTGTTTTTAAATACAATATAAATAAAAAAGATAATATCTATATTGGATTTGGTAGAACAGTTAGAGTACCTGACCCAGAAGAAAGGTTTATTGCTCTAACTGGAATGGCTCCATGGTATGGTAATTCAAACTTAAAACCTACAAAAAACAATGAAATAGATACAGGTTTTGAATATTTCCCTATCAACAATATAGGAATAAAAGCAAATGCATTTTATAGCTTTTTACAAGATTTTATATATCTATATCAATATATGATAGGAACGACAACTTATACAACATATCGAAATATAAATGCTGCTATCTATGGTCTTGATTTAAATACTTTTGTAATGATAGATGATAAAATATCAGCTGAGGTCGGTTTAGCTTATCAAAAAGGTAGTAAAACAGATAAAAAGGGTCTTTATAATGATAGTGATTTAGTAGAAATTCCACCGTTGAAAGGAAGAGTAGCATTAAAGTATGATGATTCTAAATTGTATGGATTACTAGAAGGAATATATTCAGCTAAACAATCAAGTGTTGATTCAGATTTGAAAGAGCAACAAACTGGAAGTTGGTTTATCGTAAATCTTAAAGCAGGTTATACATATGGAAACAAACTTTTTGTAGGTATAGGAGTAGATAATCTATTTGACAGATTTTATTACAACTATCTTTCCTATGTAAGGGATCCATTTAGAGGTATATCACAAAGCGGTATACCAGTAAAAATACCAGAACCAGGAAGATTTATTTACGCAAACTTATCTTATAAATTTTGACCTGCTGCTATCAATTTAACTATAAAGGAAGGTTTAAAAGCCTTCCTTTTTATTTTTTTTTCTAAAAAATAAAATCAAACACTGTTTGATTGACAAATTTAAAATGTCGTTATATTCTAATTATATTTAAATTTATTTCAAGGAGGATCTTTAATGGGAGAGTATAAAAGACCTACTGTCTCTATAATAGGAGCAGGAAATGTAGGAGAGCATGTTGCAAATTTAATAGCTATTAGAGAGTTGGCAAATATTAAGCTTTTTGATTTACCGAAAAAAGCAGAAGATAAAGTTTTTGAAATTGTAAAAGGAAAAGCATTAGATATAAAACAGATGGCAGCTGCAATAGGTGTAGATGTAGATATAAAAGGATATACTGTTACTGCAGATGGTCAAGGATATGAACCAATGAAAGACTCTGATATAGTAGTTATAACTGCTGGTTTTCCAAGAAGACCTGGTATGAGTAGGGATGATCTATTAACAGCAAACGTAAACATTATAAAAACAATCTCAGAAAGAATTGCTTTATACGCACCAAATGCTGTTGTTATCGTAGTATCAAATCCTGTTGATGTTTTAACATATGCTACACTAAAAATAACTGGATTTAGTAAAAATAAAGTTTTAGGAATGGCTGGCGTCCTTGATACTGCAAGATTTAAAACGTTTATATCCCAAGAACTTAAAATTTCAGTATCAAATATTAACTGTTTTGTTTTAGGTAGCCATGGAGATGATATGGTTCCACTCCTTTCTGCTTCAAATGTAGGTGGAATACCTTTAACCAATTTATTTACAAAAGAGAAATTAGAAGAAATTATAAATAGAACGAAATATGGGGGAGGGGAAATAGTTAATTTAATGGGAACATCTGCTTACCATGCACCTGGTGCTTCTGTTGTTGAGATGGTTGAGGCAATTTTAAAGGATAAGAAAAAGATAATGCCTTGTTCTGTATATTTAGAAGGAGAAGATGCAAGACATTATGAAGCTTACGATGTGTGTGTAGGTTTACCGGTAAAAGTTGGAGCTAATGGATGGGAAGAAGTATTAAAGTTAAACTTAACATATGAAGAAGAACAGATGTGGAAATCTTCTGTAAAATCTGTAAAAGAAGGAATAGAAAGAATAAAAGAGTTAAAATTAATTTAATAATATTTTTGGAAAAAGGGGTGTTTACATTGAGAGAGGTAAATGTAACTCAGATTATAGAAACTGTTAAAAATATGGTTATGTCAAGTGAGTATAAGCTTCCAGAAGATTTTATCCAAGCTATAAAAATAGTGAAAGGAAAAGAAGAATCACCATTAGGCAAAGAAATACTTGATGAAATTTTAAAAAATGCTGAAGTTTCAGAAAAAGAACAAGTTGCATATTGTCAAGATACTGGTTATCCAGTCTTTTTTGTTGAAGTTGGACAAGATGTTAAGATAGTAGGTGGAAACTTAAGGGATGCTATTAACGAAGGCGTTAGAAGGGCTACAAAAGAAGGATATTTAAGAGCTTCCCTCGCATATGATCCTATTTTTGATAGAAAAAATACGGGAGACAATACACCTGCTTTGATATATTTTGATATTGTAGAAGGTAATAAAATAAAGATTAAATTTGCTGCAAAAGGTGGTGGTTCTGAAAATCAAAGTAAACAAGCTATGTTAAAACCAGCAGATGGATTAGAAGGAGTAAAAAAGTTTATTTTGCAATCAATAGCAAATGCAGGACCAAATGCTTGTCCACCTTTTACAGTAGGAGTAGGTATAGGTGGTACCTTTGATTATAGTGCTGTGCTAGCAAAAAAATCTCTTTTTAGGTATATAGGAGAAAGACATCCAGATCCAAGAATAGCAAAGTTAGAAGAGGAACTTATAGAACTTGCAAATCAACTTGGTGTTGGACCACTTGGATTTGGTGGAACAACAACAGTTGTAGATGTAAAGATAGAGGTTGCACCTTGTCATATAGCATCGCTACCAGTTGCTGTAAATATTCAATGTCATGCAGCAAGACATATAGAAGTAGAAATATAAATTAGAGGTTTTGAAAATGGTTGAAGCAAAAGTTATAACAACACCATTAACAGATGAGATAATAGAAAATTTAAGAGCTGGAGATAAAGTTTTAATAAACGGTTGGGTTTATACAGCAAGAGATGCAGCACATAAAAGAATGTTAGAAGAATATGAAAAAACTGGGAAATTACCTTTTGATGTAAAAGGACAATTAATATACTATGTTGGACCTACACCTGCTAAACCTAACCAAGTTATAGGTTCTGCTGGACCTACAACAGCTTACAGAATGGATAAATATACACCAAAACTATTAGAGCTTGGTTTAAAAGGGACTATAGGAAAAGGTTGGAGAGGACCAGAAGTTAAAGAAGCATTGAAAAAATATAAAGCTGTTTACTTTGCAGCTTATGGTGGTACAGCAGCTTTACTGTCTAAACATATAATAAAAGTAGAAATGGTTGCCTATGAAGATTTAGGTCCTGAAGCTATTAGAAAACTTTACTTTGAAAATTTCCCAGTGATTGTAGCAAACGATATATATGGTGGTGACGTTTTTGAAGAAGGACAGAAAAAGTATAGAAAGTTGATCATATAAATAATGTTTTGGAGGTTAACAGATGAAGGTTCATGAACATCAAGCTAAAGAGGTCTTTAGAAAATATGGTTTACCTGTTCCAAGAGGTTATCCAGCTTTTGATGTAAAGGAAGCTGTGGAAGCAGCAGAGGAGCTTGGTACTTGGCCAGTAGTTGTAAAAGCCCAAATTCATGCAGGTGGAAGAGGTAAAGCTGGAGGTGTAAAACTTGCTAGATCCATAGAAGAAGTTCAAAATATAGCAGCAGAGTTACTTGGAAAAAAATTAGTTACATTCCAAACTGGACTAGAAGGTTTACCAGTTAGCAGATTGTATATAGAAGAAGGAACAGCAATAGACAAAGAGTATTATGTGGCCATTACACTAGATAGAAGTAAATCAAAACCAATAATTATGGTTTCTGCTGCTGGTGGTATGGAAATAGAAGAAGTAGCAGCAACAAATCCAGAAGCGATAATAACACACACAATAGAGCCATTCGTAGGTTTAAGAAGTTATCATGCAAGAGAGTTAGCCCTAAAATTAGGACTTCCAAAAAATTTATTAAATAAAGCAGCATCACTTTTTATAACACTTTATAAAATCTATATAGAACTTGATGCTTCTATGGTTGAGATCAATCCACTTGTTTTAACAAAAGATGGTAATTTAGTAATATTAGACGCTAAAATTGATTTTGATGATAACGGCTTATTTAAACATCCAGAAATAATGGAGATGGATGACCCTACACAAATATCATCATTAGAAGTAGAAGCTAAAAAATACAATCTTAACTATATTAAACTTGATGGAAATATAGCATGTATGGTTAACGGTGCTGGTTTAGCTATGTCAACAATGGACACAATTAAACTTGCTGGTGGAGAACCTGCAAACTTCCTTGATGTTGGTGGTTCTGCAAATGCAACCCAAATAGCAAATGCATTTAAAATAATTTTATCTGACCCAAACGTTAAAGCTATATTTATAAATATCTTTGGTGGTATATTAAGATGTGATAGACTTGCTGAAGGTATTATAACAGCAGCTAAAGAAGTTTCTATAAATGTACCAGTTATAGTCAGAATGGAAGGAACAAATGTAGAACTTGGTAAAAAGATGCTACAAGAATCTGGATTACCGTTGATTACAGCTGATACAATGTGGGAAGGTGCTTTAAAAGCTGTAGAAGCAGCAAATAAACAATAAAGGAGGTTAAAATGAGTGTATTAGTAAATAAAAATACAAAGGTTGTTGTTCAAGGAATTACTGGAAGGGAAGGTAGTTTTCATGCAACTCAATGTAAAGCTTATGGAACTCAAGTAGTGGCAGGTGTAACACCAGGTAAAAAAGGTGAAAATGTAGAAGGTATACCAGTTTTTGATACAGTTAACGAAGCAGTGAAAGAAACAGGTGCTAATTGTTCTCTTATATTTGTTCCACCACCATTTGCAGCAGATGCCATACTTGAAGCTGTAGATGCAGGTATAAAAACTGTAATATGTATAACAGAAGGTATACCTGTTAACGATATGTTACCTGTAAAACAGTATATTAAAAAATACTACCCAGAAACAGTGTTAATTGGTCCAAACTGTCCAGGAGTAATTACACCTGAAGAAGCAAAAATTGGTATAATGCCAGGACATATATTTAAAAAAGGAAACGTTGGTATTGTATCAAGAAGTGGAACATTGACATATGAAGCTGCTTATCAGCTTACAACGAGAGGAGTAGGGCAATCAACAGCTGTAGGTATAGGTGGAGATCCAATTCCTGGAACTGTGTTTGCAGATGTTTTAAAATGGTTCCAAGATGACCCTGAAACGGAAGCAATAGTTATGATCGGAGAAATAGGTGGAACAGCAGAAGAAGAGGCAGCAGAGTTTATAAAATCTTATGTTAAAAAACCTGTTGTTGCATATATTGCAGGTGTTACGGCGCCACCAGGAAAAAGGATGGGACATGCAGGTGCTATTATTGCAGGGGGAAAAGGTACAGCAGCAGAAAAATACAAAGCATTGGAATCAGCAGGTGCAACAACTGTTAAAAATCCATCTATAATAGGTGAAACAGTTGAAAAAGTTTTAAAAGGAAATATATGAAAAATAAAGTAAATGTTGATTCTAATTATTTAAAAAATAAAACAGTGTTATAAAATCATTGACAATGCAATGAAAGCAATGTTATATTTTATATACCCATAAGAATATGGGAAAAATGTTATAGGAGGATTTAAGATGGCTTTCGATTTAACAATTAAGTTTGCAGGCGAAGGTGGAGAAGGTGTAATCTCTGCTGGGGATTTTACAATGAGGGCTTCAACCTATTTAGGACTTGAAGTTGTAACATTTAAAAGTTTCCCAGCAGAAATAAAAGGTGGATATGCTCTTTCTCAAGTTAGAATGTCAGATCAAAAAATTCTATCTCAAGGTGATGGATTTCAAATATTATTTGCATTTAATGGTGAAGCATATGAAGTAAATAAACCTTTATTAAAACCAGGTACAGTTTTAGTATGGGATGGTCCAGAAGGTGGAGATTTTGAACCAGAGTTTGACTGGTTAGAAAAAATAGGTGTGATTACTTATGCTGTTCCAATGTCCAAGTTGGCAAAAGAAGAGGTTGGTGCTTATATTACTAAAAATATGGTTGCTCTTGGTGCAGCTTCAGAATTGTTTAATATTCCAATAGATGTTTACAAACAACAAATCTTATCTAAATTCTCTAAAAAAGGACAAGATGTTGTAGATTTAAACTTTAAAGCTTTAGATGCTGGTATAAACTGGGCTAAAAATAATATAAAGAAAGTAGACCCTTATAAACTTCCAGAGAGACAACCACAAAAAGATATAATCATATTGGAAGGTAACGAAGCTATAGCTTTAGGTGCTGCTGTTGCAGGTTGTAAAGTTTTTGCAGCGTATCCAATAACTCCAGCTACAAGTATTGGAAACTATCTCTCTGAAATGATACTTAGAGTAAATGGTTATGTTTACCAAGCAGAAGATGAAATATCTTCAATGGCTATTGTAATAGGTGCTTCATTCTCTGGTGTTAAAGCTATGACAGCAACATCTGGGCCTGGTATATCTTTAATGCAAGAATTAATAGGTCTTGCATCTATGGCAGAGATTCCAGCAGTTATCGTTGATGTTCAAAGAGGTGGACCTTCGACAGGTATGCCAACAAAACATGACCAAGCTGACCTATATGCTGCTGCAATTGGTGGCCACGGTGATGGCCAAAGAATCGTAATAGCACCTACAAACGTAGAAGAGAATTTCTACCTTACTATAGAAGCTTTTAACCTTGCAGAAAGATACCAATGCCCAGTATTATTCCTAACAGATGCTTCACTGTCTTTAAGAGCTGAAGCTATATCTACACCAAATATAGAAGAAATTCAATCAAAATTAATAAACAGACCATTAATTACAAAAGATATGAATGTTAATATAGATGAAATATTAAGATATAAAGTTACTGAAACTGGTTTATCTCCAATGCTTGCACCTGGAGTATCTCCAAAGCCATATGCAGCAACTGGATTAGAGCACGGTGAAGATTCTTCTCCAAGAACAAGACCAGATATAAGAAAAATGATGATGGAAAAAAGATTTAGAAAACTCGAGAATATTGAAGAAGAAAATCAACATCTATTAGAATGGGATTTAGGGGATTTACAAGAAGGTGAAAAAGCAGATATATCTGTTATAGCGTGGGGATTAACTGCTTCAATTACCAAAGAGGCTATTCAAAGATTAAGAAAGAAGGGTTATAAGATAGCTGCTTTATATCCAAAACTTCTTTATCCTGTTCCAGCTAAAGCTATAGAGAAAGTTGCAAGTATGTCTGATATAACACTTGTTCCAGAGGCAAATTATACAGGGCAGTTTGCAAGATTTATAAGAATGTACACAGATGTAAAACCAATTCAATACAATATTTATAGAGGAGAACCATTTATACCAGCTGAAATTGAAGCAAAAATTGAAGAATTAATAGGAAAACCAGTAAATGCTTAATTATTAAAAAGGAGGTAAATTAACATGTCATATCAATTTATAAAGTTAGAGGAAAAGTTACAACCAAAAGATTATAGGAGTAATATAGAACCTACATGGTGCCCAGGTTGTGGTGATTTTGGTGTAGTTAGTGGACTTGCAAAAGTTTTTAGTGAAGAGAAATTTGATCCTATAGCTTTAACAATTGTATCAGGAATTGGATGTTCTTCAAGATTACCACTTTGGATGAATGTATTTGGAATACATACTTGCCACGGTAGAGCTATCCCAGCAGCTGTAGGAGCAAGACTTGCAAAACCAGAAGTTCCTGTATTAGTTACAGCTGGTGATGGTGATTTATTCTCAATAGGTATGGAACACTTCCCACATGCTGCGAGAAAAAATTTCGATATAACAGTTGTTTGTATGGACAATAGAATGTATGCTCTTACAAAAAATCAACAATCTCCAACATCTAGGACAGGTTATAAAGGTTCTTTAACTCCTTACGGTAATATAGAAGAACCTATAAATATTATTGCATTTGCTATAGCATGTGGTGCTACATTTGTTGCTCAGACTTATTCAGGAAATCCAAAACATGAAGCTGAGATATTACAAGCTGCAGTTGAACACAAAGGATTTTCTTTTGTAAATATCCTTTCTCCATGTCCTACGTATAATAAAATTGATACATTCCAATACTATAAAGGAAAAACTATAGACATAAATAAAGAACTTGGTCATGACCCATCAGATTATAATAAAGCTGTAGAACTTGCAAAACATGCTTTAGATCACGATAAGGATCCTAATGCAAAAGTTCCACTTGGTATTTTCTTAAAAGTAGAAAAACCAACATTTGAAGATAAAGTTATCGCACTTAAGGAAAAATACGGTGCTTCAGATAATCCAGATTGGAATAAAATAATAGAAAGATACAAACCTTAAAGCTATGGAAGGTACCTTTGTAGGGTACCTTTTTATGTTCTTTTTAAAACTCTATAAACTGAAATAATACCTGGCGTATTTTTTATAGATTTAATAATCTTTAAAAGATGTTCTTTATTTTTTACCTGTAATTTAAAGTCTATAATTGCATTTCCAGATTTTAGTGTTTTTACCATAGCACTTGTAATATTTGATTTCCCATTAGCAATACTATTTGATACATTTGCTAAAATACCCGGTTTATCTTCTGTAAATACTTTTATTTCTGAATTATAAACATGGTTTATATTTTCTCCCCAAACTACGTTTATAACTTTTTCTGGACTTTGTTCTAAAGTTTGTTTTACATAAGGACATTTTTTTCTATGTATTCCTATTCCTTTACCTTTTGTAATAATGCCAACAATCTCATCTCCTGGTAAAGGTAAACAACATTTTGATATGTGAGAAAGTATATTTGATATACCATCTACTTCAATAGAAATATCGGTTATAGTTTTTTTTGTTTCAGAAGATTTTTCTTCTTTCTCTTCTTTATCTCCACTTAAAAATTTTACTATTTTTGCTGGGGAAATTTTGCTATCTCCTACTGCTGCTAAAAAATCTTCAAATGTTTTGTAGTTGTATTTTTTAATTAACTCTTTTTTCTCTTCTTCTGTTAACGTTGTGGTTTTTTTATTTATCTTTTTTAAAAATTTATCTAAAAGCTTTTCTCCAAACTTTATAGATTTTTCTCTTTCTATTTTTGATATAAATTGTTTTATGTTTGTTTTTGCTTTTGATGTTACAACAAAGTTCAACCAATCCCTTGATGGGTTATGTCCTTCTTTTGTTATTATCTCAACAACATCTCCACTTTTCAATTTTGTGTCAAGAGGAACAAATCTACTATTTACTTTGGCTCCTATTGTTTTATGTCCTATGGCAGTATGTATAGCATAAGCAAAATCAACAGGTGTAGCACCTGAAGGAAGTTTTATAAGGTCGCCTTTTGGTGTAAATACAAATATTTCATCTAAGGATAAATCTTTACTTATATCATCTATTATTTCACTATTTTGATTTCCTTTTAAAGTTTCTAGTAAATTTTTCAACCATAAAAAGTTTTGAGCATCTTTTTCTGTTAAATCTTTACCACCTTTGTATATCCAATGGGCTGCAATACCCTCTTCTGCAATTTTATGCATTTGATAAGTTTTTATCTGTATCTCAACAAACTTTCCGTCAGGTCCAACTACTGTTGTATGGAGAGCTTGATAAAAGTTTGATTTAGGTAAAGATATATAATCTTTAAATTTTCCAGGTACAGGTGTCCAAATTGAATGGATAATCCCTAACACTAAATAGCAATTTTTAATATCATCAACCAATACTCTAACACCAAAAACATCGTATATATCACTTAGTTTTAGATTTTTTCTTTTTGTTTTTTCGTAAATACTGTATAGATGTTTTGACCTATATTGAATATCAGCATTGATATTGTGTTCTTCTAACGTTTTTTTTATTTTTGGTATCACTTTTTCTTCTAAGTACTTTGTATTTTTTTCCTTGGAATGTGCAAAGTAAGTGACAATTTTTTTATAATCTTCTGGATATAAATACATAAAACTATAGTCTTCTAACTCTCTTTTGATATTCCATAGTCCAAGTCTACTTGCTAAAGGAGCATATATTTCTAATGTTTCTTTTGCTATCCTTCTTTGTTTCTCTTCTCTTAAGTGTGATAATGTTTTTATATTATGTAATCTATCAGCTAATTTAACTATAATAACTCTAATATCATTAGCAGTTGAAACAATTAGTTTTCTAAAATTTTCTACTTTAGCATCTTCAATATTTTCAAAATTATATTTCCCAATTTTTGTTACACCGTCTACAATTTGAGCAACCTTTTCCCCAAATTTCTCCTTAATTTCTTCAAGTGTAACATCTGTATCTTCTACTACATCGTGGAGTAATGTTGCGATTATAGTTGTTTTATCTAACTTTAAATCTGCTATAATTTTTGCAGCTTCTATAGGGTGGACGTAATAAGGTTCTCCTGATTTCCTAAATTGATTATGATGTTTATCTATAATAAAATCTACTGTATTTTCAACTTCTTCTATCTCTTCTTTTTTTAGGTAATCTAACTTATCTAAAAGCTGTTTTACAACTATAGGTTTTGTATTTTCCATATATAAAATATTATATACTTTTTATTACATTTTCAAATTAAAATCGTGCTATAATTTTAGATAGCTTTAAATATTGTAATAACTTGATTTTTTAAGCTTATAGTGTTAAATTATTAAAACATTGTTTTAAAAATTTTATCAATTTTAGGAGGTCAAACATTATGACAACCTTAACAGATAAAGCTACAAAAGAGATCAGATGGCACGGAAGAGGCGGTCAAGGTACAGTTACAGCTGCAAAAATGTTAGCTTCAGCTGCTATTATTAGAGGAAAATATGGTCAGGCAATGCCAGAGTTTGGTTTAGAGAGGTCTGGTACACCAGTTAAAGTTTCTACGAGAATTTCAGATAATCCTATAAATACTCGTGCTCCAGTTGATAAACCTGAAATAGTTATTATAACAGATCCATCTATTATGTTTACTATAAGGGATATCATAGTTTCTGGAATAGATGAGAATACAGTATTTATAGTTAATACTAATTTCCCGCCAGAAAAAGTTAGACAGATTTTAGGTATTTCGAATAATGAACTTTGGATTGTAGATGCTTCTAAAATAGCTTTAGAAGAGTTTGGAAAAAACATACCAAACACTGCAGTTTTAGGTGCTGTAGCTAAATCTACTGGTTTAGTTGATTTAGATGCTTTAGAACAAGAAATTTCAGAGGCTTTTGAAGCAAGCTCAAAACTAAGGGCTTTACTTGAGCAAAACTTAAAAGCTTTAAGAAGAGGTTATGAAGAAGTTTATAAAGCTTAATTAAACTTAGGAGGTTATTTTTCATGTATGAACTTAAAAAATGGTTTGAGATACCTATAGGTTCTATAGTTCCAGAAACTGGTTCAAGTATGATGAATAATACTGGTTCTTGGAGAATGTTAAGACCGGTATTAAATACGGAGAAATGTACTAACTGTTTAATCTGTTGGATATTCTGTCCAGATGATAGTATTCCTGTTAATAAAGAACAAAGATTTGAAACAGATTTTTACTATTGTAAAGGTTGTGGTATCTGTGCAGTAGAGTGTCCTTATGATGCTCTTGAAATGGTTCCAGAGATGGAAATTAAACTTAAAGAGCTTGAGTAATTATTAGGAGGATATAATCATGCCAACAAAAGTAATAGCATTAACAGGTAATCAAGCTGCAGCAGAAGCTATGAGGCAGATTAACTTTGATGTAGCTGCAGTATATCCTATATCTCCACAAACAGAATTGATGGGTTTCTTTGCAGAGTATGTTGCAAACGGAGAAGTTAATACAGATATGGTTGCAGTTGAAGGTGAACATTCTGCAATGGCAGCATGTATAGGAGCTGCAGCAGCTGGTGCAAGAGTTATAACGGCTTCGGCAGGACCTGGTATAGCTTATATGGTAGAAAATCTTTATATAGCCTCAGGTATGAGATTACCAATAGTTCTTATCGATGTTAACAGGGCATTATCTGCTCCATTATCTATTCACTGTGATCACGGAGATTCTATGCTTACAAGAGACTCTAGCTGGATATCTTTATTCTCAGAGAATGCTCAAGAAGCTTATCATAACTTAATCATGTCTGTTAAAATTGCTGAAAAAGCAATGTTCCCAGTTATAGTAAACTATGATGGTTATATAGTATCTCATTCTATTGAAAACGTAGAGATACTAGATGATGAAACAGTTAGAAACTTTGTCGGACCATCAGATATCCATAGAATACCTTACCCATTATTAGATGTTTCTAAACCTGTTACATATGGTGCTACTGCACAACCAGACTACTATACAGAATGTAAATATCAGCAGCATGTAGATTTCTTAAAAGTTTATGATATAGTAAAAGAAGTATCTCAAGAGTTTGAAGCAATAAGTGGTAAATACTATGGATTTATTGAAGAGTATATGACTGATGATGCAGAATATATAGGTATATCTATGGGTTCATCTTTTGGAACACTTAAAGATGCTGTAAATGCACTTAGATCTCAAGGTAGGAAGGTGGGTGCTATTAAGATAAGACTATATAGGCCATTTCCAGTAAAAGATCTTGCAACTGCTTTAGAAAATGCGAAAGGTGTTGTTGTGTTTGATAGAGCAGACTCTTTTGATGGTATTGGTGGACCATTATTTAAAGATGTTGCTGCTGCTATATTCCACAATAAAAATAGACCATATCTCCATAACTTCATATATGGATTAGGTGGAAGGGAAATTAATGAAGAAGAGTTTATAAGAGCACTTGATAGATTAGAAAGATTAGAAAAAGGTGTAGAAACAAGAGAAAATTTAGTTGAATACTTACAAGCGAGGGCGTAATCATGGCAAAAAAAGTAACTATTCAAGTTTTAGCTGATTTAGCTCAAGAAAGAGAAGAAAAGTATAACTCTCACAACCCATTAGCTCCTGGTCATAGAATGTGTATAGGGTGTGGTATACCACCGATAGTAAACGAAGTATTACTTGCTATAGATAAACCTGTAGTTGTGTCTACTGCAACAGGTTGTTTGGAAGTTACAACAGGAGTTTATCCATATACAGCTTGGAATACTCCTTGGATTCACGTAAACTTTCAATCTGCTGCTGCTACAATAGGTGGTGTTGAAGCTGCTTATAAAGTATTAAAGAAAAAAGGTTTAATTGATGAAGATATTGCTTTTGTTGCTTTCGGTGGAGATGGTGGAACATACGACATAGGTTTTCAATCTCTTTCTGCTGCAGTAGAGAGAGGACATGATTTCTTATACGTTTGTTATAACAATGAAGGATATCAAAATACTGGGTATCAAAAATCATCAGCAACACCAATAGGTGTGTACACTAAAACTACACCAGTAGGTAAAGAAAAAATAGGAAAACAAGAACCAAGAAAAGACCTAACAATGATTATGGCTGCTCATAGTATCCCTTATGTAGCTCAAGCATCACCCCATATATATAGAGATTTAACAAGAAAAGTTAAAAAAGCTATGACATTTAAAGGTCCTAAATTTATAAACACTTTACAACCTTGTACACTTTCATGGAGATTTTCTCCAGAAGATACTATGAGACTTGCTAAGTTAGCTGTAGAAACAAGATACTGGCCAGTTTACGAAGTTATCAACGGCAAATACTGGAAAGTTAATATTAAACCAAAAAGACCAAAGCCAATAGAAGAGTACATTGCTGCACAACCAAGATGGAAACACGTATTGAAGTATCCGGAAATAGTAGAAAGAATTCAAAAAGAAGTTGATGATAAATGGAATCACTTACTTGCTCTTGAAGAAGCTTCAAAAATTCTTGCTGAAAAAGAAGGTATTGATTACGAAGCACTATTTGCAAATCCTGAAGATAATAAAGAAAGTTGATATATTAAGGGGCTTTGCCCCTTTTTTCTTTTTCTGCTTTTTCTATTTTCTCTTCTAAATCAAGAATATCAAATTTGGCTTTTTCAATATTTTTAAAACTTCCCCTTAAAAATAAAGCTGCAATAATTGTTAAAAATCCAATTAATGTAAACAATCTAGCAAAAACTACTATAATAAAAGGTGTGAGATCAGATTCATTAGATTTAAACTCATCTATGGTTCTGACAACTATAGCTGTTCCTATTGAAAAGACTATTAGAAAAACAATGGTAAATATTAATATTTTTTCACTTTTTTCCATAATAACCACTTATTTTAATTTATATTTTGATATAATTTTTTCAATATAAGTTTATTTTGAGGATAAAAATGGAAAAAGTTTTTATAGATGGTAAAGAGTTTATAGGTAAAGATTTATTAAGACCTTTAATGTACGGAGAAGGTGTTTTTGAGACTTTTAGATATAATGGAAGTTTACCAAAATATATTGATTTTCATTATGAAAGGCTAATTAATGGTGCAAAAGTTTTAAATATTCCAAAAATATCAAAAGAAGATTATCTATATTATATAAATCAAGCTGTTGAAAATTCAGAGAGTAAAGATCTATATGTAAAAACTGTTCTTATTTCAAAAGGTAATATTTACTATCCATTAATCCCAAGTGGTGGAAGTTTAATAGTGATAACAAAACCTTATAAACCTATACAGGAGGAAATAAGATTAACTATCTCACCTTATAAAGTTCATAGTTTGGATCCTTTACTTAAAATTAAGTCAACAAACTATCTGAGGAATATACTAATTAAACGATATGCAAAAGAAAAAGGATTTTTTGACTGTATTGTATTGAATGAAAATAATAATATAACAGAAACATCTTCTGCCAATATCTTTTGGATAAAAGGAAAGCATCTCTATACACCTTCTTTAGATTGTGGTGTTCTTGATGGAGTTTCAAGAAGAGTAATTTTAGAAGAAGCGAAAAAACAAGGTTTTATAGTTGTAGGGGGAAGGTTTTTTTTAGAAGATTTGAAGAATGCTAATTTAGTATTTTTAAGTAATGCTTTGCACGGCATAATAAAAGTTAAAGAAATCAATTTTAAATACGAAAAATAATTTATGAGATTAAGATTATTAATAATATTACTTCTAACTTTTAGATTATCTTTTGCCAATGATGATTTAAAACTTTATCTAAATAAGATTGTTCAAGATTTCACGAAAGACGAAGATATTAAAGTTGCTATAACTATAAAATCTTTAAATAAGGATAAATTATATTTTGAATATAATAGTCATGAATCATTTATTCCTGCATCAAATCAAAAAATAATAACAACTATAACAGCCCTTATTAATCTAACACCAGACTATAGATTTAAAACTATAGTTGCAACAGATGGAAATATAAAAGATGATATCTTAAATGGAAATCTCTATTTAATAGGTGGTGGAGATCCAACACTTAGTGATAAAGATATAGAATTTATTGTTAAAAATATAAAAGAGTTAGGTATAAAACAGATAAAGGGCAATATAGTTGGAGATAAATCATTTTTTTCAGAAGAAAAGGTAAGTCAAGGATGGCCTGAAAGAGATTTAAATTATTGTTATACTGCACCGTTTAGTGGCCTTTCTTTAAATGAAAACTGTTTTAGTTTAAAAGTAAATTCTAATAAAAATAAAGTGTTTATTTCAATAAATCCAAAAAACAATTACTATAAAATAGTTAATAATTTAAAAATCTCTAATAAAAAAAACGAAATTTTTGTAAAAGTTCATGAAAAAGAACTTATTGTTAAAGGTTATATAAAGCCATTTGTAAAAGAAGAATTTTCCTTACCTGTTGAGCATCCATCATTTTTTGCTACATCGGTTTTTTATACTACTTTACTAAAAAATGGGGTTAAAATATCAGGAGATTATTTTGTTGGTAAATCACCAAAAAATGTAAAAGTATTGTATATTCATCAATCAGAACCGCTAAGAGAGATAATTAAAAAAGCAAATAAAGATAGTGATAATTTTTATGCAGAGCAAATTTTTAGGACCTTAGGTAGAGAAATATTAAAAGAAGGTTCTACAGCAGCATCTTCAAAAGTGGTATTAGAAACACTAAGGAAAATAGGAATAGATCCAGAAAGTATTAAAATCTACGATGGTAGTGGTTTATCAAAATATAATAGATTAACTGCAGAATCTTTAGTTAAATTGTTAATGTACTCTTATAAAACACCATACTTTTATGATATCTATGATTCTTTAGCTATATCTGGAAAAGATGGTACATTAAAAAGAAGGTTAAATAATGAGATATTAAAAGGGAAAGTAGTAGCTAAAACAGGTTTTATAAAAGGTGTTAAGAATTTAACAGGTTTTGCTACTACAATAAATGGAGATGTTTTTGTATTCTCTATTTTAACTAATGATTTAAAATCAACTAAAGTAGCAAATTCTCTTCAAGAAGAAATATGTAAATTTTTAGTAACATATCCACAAAATTTAGCACTTAAAGAACATTTAGAAGGATTTTAATATGTCTTCAACTTCTTTAAGATAACCTTTTCTAATATCATCACTCACGTATGGAACACTGTAAAAGAATTTGATTTTTATATTTTTTATGCCACAAAATCTAAAGATTTCAGCAAATGTGTTTTCTAAACATTTATCAAAATTACTACTTTCGTATTCTTCTTTACTACCACCAAAGTTAGCAAAAATTAAAACTTCTTTATTTTCCAATAAGCCTTTAATTTCACCGTTTTCTAATACTATATAAGCAAATCCATATGAAAAAACTCTATCAATATAACCTTTTAAAATAGCTGGGAAAGAGTACCACCATATAGGAAATATAAAGATAAGTTTTTTTGATTTTTTAATAAACTCTTGTTCAGCTTTAACATCATCACTATAATTACCTTTTTGCATCAGTAAAAAATCATGAGCTGATAATATAGGGTTAAAATTTAGCTGATACAGGTCTCTAACTTCAAAATTTTCATTTTTCTGTTTTAAAACATCTATAATTTTTTCTTTAGTCCCATTTGAAAAGCTTTCTGGATTTGGATGAGCGTATATGATTAGGTAACTCATACTTTTTCTCCTATTTAAAGTTTTATTTCAACTCTTGTGTTTTCATCATAGATGTATATTTTTCCTTCTTCTTCATCTCTTGTTTTTTTATGGTAACCATCACAGAAAGGAAATTTTTTTGATAAACCACACTGACATATAAAGTATTTATCATCTTTACCTTCCAATTTTAAAGGCTCTTTTGCTGTCATTTTAACTAATCTTGCCATATTATTTTCTCCTCCTTATTTTGATAATTTACTTTTAATTTCAGCTATAGTTTGGTGTGTGTTATGACATTTAGAACAGTTATTTGCAGATATCCAGTTTAGGTTGTTGTATATTTCTTGTTTATTTGTATTTTGTAAAGCTTTAGATAAAAGATTTAATCTTTCTTCAAGTTCTTTACCTTGATAAATTTCTATGGATAACTTGTTGTTATGACATTCATTACAACTTTGAGATAATCCTTTTAATCTTTTTACAAAATTATTACCTTCTACTTTTGCTTTTCCTGGTTTATTATCTTCTAAATATATCCTTAACTTTTTCATAGAGTCTGTCATTTTCTTCATATAGTCTTCAAATTCAATATTAGTTCTACTTACTGGATCTTCTATATTTATAAGATGGAAGGAAGGGTAATGGTATATTATTTTTGTTGATACTTTGTAATTTTGATGGCATTGAGAACATGATTTACCAACTGTATCTGCATTTGCTTTTACTTTGTTCATATCTTTATTTCTTATAGCTACTACTAACTGTTCTATTTCATTTTTCTTCAACTGTTTATCGTATTCAGGAACAAGTTTCCCGATATTTAGATAGTTATTTTTTAAAATATTTGCCCATTTTTCTGCATTTTGCCAATCATATTCTTGTATATTAGTAAATATTCCAGTAAATGCAGTAGACATAGCATACATACTGTTTAAAAATTCATACTTGTTAGAATTTGGTGGATAGTATTTAGATAATGATTTTGGAGGTTCTTTTATTGTTAAATCCCCAGCAAAAGCTAAAGAGATATAAAGGAAAGAGCTTAGTATAACCTTTTTCATAATACTTCCTCTTATAAATTTTGTTATAATAGTAATTACTTAAATTAATTTGAAAAATGATTTGAATCATATTAGAAATAGGTTGTATTATTATAGTTTAAGATAACTAAAAAAGAGGTTAATATAATGTCGGAAATAAAACCAGAAATATTGGAAAAAATGAGAAACTTTGCTAAAAATTTTGCTGAGAAATCTGGAACTGTCCCAAATCCAAATGAAGAAGTAAGAGAAGCAGTTGTACAAGGTCTTTCTGCTCATGTGCAAGAACTTGGCAAACCACTTTGTCCCTGTAATTTTTATCCAAATAAGGAAGAAGAAGTAAAAAGAAGAAGATGGATTTGTGCTTGTGATGAAATGCAGATTTTTAAATACTGTCACTGTTTACTATTTACAACACCGGAAGGTTTACCAATAACTGAGTATTTACCAGAATGGCATGAAGGAAGACAGATCTATGGACTTGTTATAGATCCTACACCAGATAAAGGAAGAGCTTTATCAAAGATAGAAAATATTGTTGAAAACCTTAAAGAGTATGTTAAAGAACATGGTTTAGATATTTCAGAAGAAGAAATTTTAAAATTTGCACAAAAAACATCTAAAAAGAAGTAAGTTATGAATAGTTGTAATATAGAAGAAAAGCTTAAAAAAAGAGAAAAACTTACAGAAAAAGATATAGAGATTATAAATGAAATAGTTAAAAGACAAATAAAATTTATGATTAAATATGGAATCTTAATGATTCCGAAGAACTACTCGATATTTTTTAATATCTTTTGTAATGTTGTAGAAAATAATAGATATCTAACAGATACAGATATCTTAAATATGTTTAAAGCAGATTTAAATCAACAAGAGATTTTAGAAATAGAAAGTAAAGTTTTAGAGGTACAGTCAAGAAAAGAGTTAGCTGACAAATTAGAACTTGTAGCTAACGATATAGAAGAGAAATTATCTTTAGCTTTAGAAAATGTTTATTTACATAAAGAAAATATAGAAAAACACGAACATTTATTAAAGACAGAGAAAGATACAAAATTTGAAATGATTTTGACAGAACTGTTAGCATTAAAATTACAAAATGAGAAATTAATGAAAAAACTTGAAGAATATTATAAAGAAATTATAACATTAAACACAGAACTTAAAATTGCAAAAGAGGATGCAAATATAGATTTTTTAACAGGTATTAGTAATAGAAAGAGTTTTGAAAGAGCTATAAATGAATTCTTAAAACAGTTTAATAACAAAAAAATTGCTACATTTTCTTTTATTATGTTAGATATAGATGACTTTAAAAAAATAAATGATACTTATGGACATCAAGGAGGAGATTTAGTTTTAAAAGAAATTTCTTTAATTTTAAAATCTTATTTAAGGGCAAATACTATAATAGGTAGATTAGGTGGAGAGGAATTTGGAATACTTTTAACAAATGTACACTTAGAGGATACAATAAAAGTAGCAGAAAGAATTAGATCTATCATAGAAAATAGGGAAATAAAATATGAAGATAAATTTATAAGTATAACAGCAAGTTTTGGAGTTACAGAAGTTAAAGAAGGCGATAATTTTGATACATTATACAAAAGAGTGGATAAAGCCCTTTATAAAGCTAAAATTGATGCTAAAAATACTATTAGATGGTTTTGAAGCCGGCCTTAAAACCGGCTTTTTATTATATTAATCTTTTTCTTTGAGAAGAAGTTATTGTTGTAGCTAAACCTAAATCTCTTGGAAACTCTGTTCCTCTTGAAGTTGTTTGAATTTCTAAATTATCTGTACCAAAGAAGGATTTAATTATATTTAAAGCTTCTGGAATATCAAAATCTTTACAAGAGAATATATCTATTGAGAAGTATCCTTTTTCTGGGAATGTATGTATGCTTATATGACTTTCAGCTATTATTACAAATCCTGATATTCCCCAATCTTCTATCTTTTCTCCACCATCGTATTTGAATACATAAGGTGGCATTATTTTTGTCATTCCAATCTGTGCTGGTAATGTGTCTAAAAAGTTTGTTACGGCTTCAATACTTGCCAATGCATCAAAATTTCCATCATAACCATCGACCATTAAATGAGGTCCAAATCCTATCAACTCTTGTTTTCCTCCTTTTATATTAAATTTGTGGTATAAAAGATATATTAATTTTAAAGTTATGTAAATATATTTGTGCATATTTTTTGTGCAATTTTAAAATTACATTTTTGTAATAATATGTTAAAAACCTGATTTTAATTATTGTTAATATTTATTAACCAGTATAAATTTTTATAACTTAATTAAATTTTGGAGAAAAGTATGGCAGATTTAATAGAACCTAAATTAACATTAGAGTTGGCCCATCAATGTGTAAAATGTTCAGCTTGTAGACAAGTATGTCCTACCTATAGTGTTGTTAAAGAAGAAAGGTCATCTCCAAGAGGTAGATTAGCATTGGCAGAAGCTGTTATAGATGGTATACTTCCTCTTACAGAGGATATTGTAGCTCAATGGAATCAATGTGCTATGTGTAGAAGATGTGAATGGATATGTCCAAACGAGGTGGAATACAAAGAGATAATGTTTAGAGCAAGACATTTAGGTAAAGAACAATCTAAAAAAGATTATTTTAAAACAGTTGTTTTTAAAGGTCTTGGAATGATGGGAAATTCTTTAACAAAGATAGGTATGAAATTTGCACCATCTTTAATGGATGCTTATGGAAAGCTACTTGGTAAGGACGTCCAAGAATACAACTCTATTTTTATAGATATAGGTATTCCAAAGTATGCTAAACTTATGCCTAAACCTTCTGCTAAACCTTTTGGATTGAGAGGAAAGGAAGTTAAATCTGAAAAATCAAAAGGTAGATTGTTGTTTTTTACAGGATGTATGATAGATGCTTTTCAAGGAAAAGTTGGAGAAAGTGTACTAAAACTTATGGAAAAAGCTGGTTATGATGTAGTTGTTCCAAAAGATATAAGATGTTGCGGAGCACCTCATCTTTATAGTGGAGAGATAGAATCATTTAACAAATTAATGAAACATAACAAAGAAGAGATAGATAAGTATGAATTTGATTACATAGTTGTTGCATGTCCAACATGTGGTGGTGCATTAAAAGAAGAGTATAAATATCCAGTTAAAGATTTTGCTGAAATTTTAAAAGAAGAAGGATTTTATACATTTAAAGGTAATGGAGAAAAGGTTAGTTTTCATTTTCCTTGTCACTCTTACACTGCAATGAAAACTGATCCAAACGTTTATAGAGATATTTTAACAAATGTAGAGAATGCAAAATATGTGGAAGGTGAAGAAGCTATGATGTGTTGTGGTTTTGCTGGCTACTTTTCTGTTGCAAACTATGAAGTAGCTTCTGAACTTCAAAAAAGAAAAATAGAAGATTTAAGAAAAACGCAAGCAACATACGTTTTAAGTGATTGCCCTGGATGTGTATTAAATATTGCCGATGGAATGTATAAACATGGTCACTATAAAGAAGTTAAAGTTATGCATTTGGCAGAATACTTAGCAGAAAGATTGATAGGAGACAAAGATGAAGGTGATTCTAAATAAAGTTAGTATGGAAAAATATAAATGTAGGGTTTGTGGATATATCTATGACCCTAAAAAAGGTGATGAGATAAACAATATAAAACCTCATGTAGAATTTATAGATTTGCCTAATAACTGGAGATGTCCAACGTGTAATTACTCTAGAAAAGAGTTTAGAAAAATTATTTGATTAAACGTTTTAATTTAGGATCAAGGGCATCTCTTAAAGCATCACCTAAAATATTAAATGAAACTATTGTTAAAAATATGGCTACTCCAGGAGCCAAAATCCAAGGAAATTGGGATATTGCAGATACACTTCTTGCAGATGCAAGCATATTCCCCCAACTTGGGAAAGGTTCCTGAATACCAAGACCAAGTAAACTTAACGCACTTTCACCAAGTATATAACCAGGAATTGATAAAGTTGCAGCAATTAAAAGATAGGAAAATGTGTTTGGTATAATATGCTTAAAAATGATTCTTAAGGAAGATGCTCCATAACTTTTTGCAGCAGTTACAAAATCTTGTTCTCTAATAGATAAAACCATCCCTCTAATTACTCTTGCAAGTCCAGCCCAACCAATAAATGAAAGTATAACAACTATTAGAAAAAATACTTCTACTGAAGATAAATTAATTGGAAAAACAGCTCTAAGAGATAGCATTAGATAAAAACCAGGGAAAGACATAACAATCTCTGATAATCTCATAAGAATATTGTCTATCTTTCCTCCAAAATAGCCGGCTAATCCACCAATAATTACACCAATTAAAAAGGATAATGTGACTCCTACTAAACCTATAGATAATGATATCCTTGAAGCATAAAGTATTCTTGAAAATATATCTCTACCAAGGTTGTCAGCTCCTAAAAGGAATATTTTTCCATCTTTTACGCCAAATAGATGTATATCTGTTTTTATAAATCCAAAAAGATGATGTTCATGTTTCCTATGGAAAAATTCAATTGGGTACTTTGTATTGTAATCTATTTCATACTGTTTTGTTATTGGATCTTTTAAAACATATCTATATACAAAAGGTCTTAAATGGAAATTTCCTTTTTCATCTATAAAATGTATCTGAGTTGGTGGATGGTATGGAGTGTCTCTATGTTGAATATCGTAAGGATAAGGAGCTATAAAATCTGCAAAAACTGAAAAGATGTATAATAAACCTAAAATATACAAAGATATATAAGCTAATTTATTTTTTTTAATGTATGTAAAAATTTCCATTACTTTAAAACCCCTTCTACTTCTCTCTGCCTAATTCGCGGATCTATTTTTGCAAGAAGAATATCAGCTATTAGATTTCCAATAATTAACATAATAGCACCTATATAAAGTCCACCCATAACAAGGTATAGGTCTTGAGATAAAACAGCATCTAACATAAGCATACCCATTCCTGGCCAGTTGACTATAATCTCTATCAAAGCAGCACCAGATAGTAAAGAAGCTATTTCAAATCCAAGTATTGTAATAAATGGATTTAAAGCATTTTTTAAAGCATGTTTTAAAACTATATCCTTCTCTTTTAAGCCTTTTGCCTTTGCAAATAGTACATACTCAGATTGTAGAGATTCTATCATAGCACTTCTAACAAGTCTCACTAATCCAGCTAATGATGTTATTGCCAATACAAATGCAGGTAGGCTTACATGCCAAAGTTTATCTAATATTTTTTCATAAAAATTTAAGTTATCATAGTTTGGGCTTACAGCTCCACCTGTCGGAAGTATACCTGTTTTTACAGAGAAAAATAGAAGAATAAAAGCAAGGAAAAATCCAGGTAAAGACATAAAAGTAAATGAAAATAGTTGAATAAATTTATCAACAAAACTATCTTTCTTTATAGCAGCTATTATACCTAATGGTATTGCTAAAAACCAAGCTAATAAGCCAGACGTTATAGATAAAAAGAGAGTATTACCAACTCTATCTTTTATAAGCTCAATAACTGGCATATTGTAACTAAAAGAGTATCCTAAATCAAATTTTAATGCATTTATTAGCCATTTGAAGTACTGTACTAATAAAGGTTGATTTAAACCATAAACTTCTTCTAACTGTTTTATTGTTTTTTCTGAAACTTGAGGATTCATCTTTAACTGATCTAAGTAATCACCAGGGGCCATCTGAATAATTATAAAAGATAAAAAAGTGATTCCCAAGAGTAAGGGAATCATCTGAAATAATCGTTTTATTATATAAAAAAACATCTTATTTTTTCATAAGTTTTTTAATATTAGAAACAGCTTGTCTTATCCTTTTTTCATTTTCTACTACTGCAAATCTTACATAACCTTCTCCATGTTCTCCAAAACCTATACCTGGGGCTACAGCTACCTTACCTTCTGTAAGTAGTAGTTTACTGAATTCTATAGAACCTAAACTACTAAACTTTTCAGGAATTTTTGCCCATAAAAACATCGTTGCTTTTGGTTTTTCTACTGGCCAACCAGCTTTGTTTAATCCTTCAACAAGAATATCTAACCTTTTACTATATATATCTCTTGCCTTTTCAACTACAGAGTAATCACCTTCAAGAGCTATTATACTTGCTACTTGTATAGGTGTAAACATTCCATAGTCTAAGTAACTTTTTAATCTTTTTAAATTGTAAACTAACGTTTTATTTCCGAGTA
>JBBIPN010000012.1:0-24951 GCA_037442825.1 Sulfurihydrogenibium sp.
CAGCAGCTATAGAATAACTACTTAAGACACTAAAACCTATTAAAGCGCTTACTACCTTTCTCATAGCCAGTTCCTTAGAAAGTCCATCTCAATGCTATACCAACTTCATTTTGAGCATTTTTAGCACCAACAGTTGCTGGTACTGTTGTTGGTCCCATTTGTAAATCTACATTAGATTCAACTTTTTTCTCAAATGCATGAACGTAAGCTAAATCTATAGCGAAGTTTTTATTAAATTGATAGCTACCGCCAAGAGATATATGATGTTCTGATATAGCTGGGAAACCTATAAGGTTGAACCATTGGATATTTCCACCTGGCATTGGTCCTAAGTTTGGTATATTTGCATTATTTGGTGGATTTGATCTAATTGGAGATTTTCCATAGTTATAACCTGCTCTTAACTTTAAAGATTGATTTACTTTATACTCACCACCAATAGCCACAACCGTTTGATCTTTCCAACCAAACTGTTTATAACCATCTGCATCTGCCCAGTTTATCCATCTTAAATCTAAACCTACTTTTAACTCAGGTGTTACTTCATAACCTAAACCAATAGCTACTTCTTGTGGTTGCGTAAGCTTTAAATCTTCATAAATACTATCATTATTTGTATCAAAAACATATTTGTACTTCATAGTTATAGGTGATTGATAGTTTAAACCAACTGTAAATCTATCTATCTTGTATCCTAAACCAATCTGCGCACCTACACCATAAGAAGAAGATTGACCACCCCCTGCATTATAAGGATTTCCCCGAATTATCTAACATAGTTGCACCCATGTCTAATGAACCCCAAGCTAAATCTATCCCTAAACCTAAGGATAAATTTGGATTTACTTGGTAAGATATAGCAGGAATAATCCTCATAAACTGTAGTGTTGTATGCATATTAGATAATCTAGGATCTTTATTTCTATAGTCAACACCCATACCAGATACACCATATGCAGCTATACCAACTACAACTTTCTCATTGATTCTATTTGTTATACCAACTTCTGGGACTGTAAAGAAGTTAGCACGAGATGATACATAACCTGTATCACCTAGAGGACTAGAAAATCTACCTTTAACATCAGGCATAAATATTATACCACCAAAACTTACTGTAAATCCTTTTTCACTGTTCATCCATGCTGGGTTTCTAAAAATTGAATCAATGGAACCAACAGACATACCTACACCAAGTCCACCCATAGCTTCAGATGATGGTGTGACACCAATTAAGTTGTCACCGTTTGTTGCAAATGCAGAACTTGTTGCTACTGCAAAAATTGCTGCTGTTGCTAATACTTTTCTCATAGTAAAACCTCCTTCTAAAAAATATTTTAATATATTTAACTATAAAAAATATTTTAATATATTTAACTATAAAAAATATAATGCTGTCAAATACTAACATTATATAGATATTTATAAATATTATAATATTCAGAAATTTTAATATTGGTTAATTTTTAAAGCTTTTATGAAATTTATAGCTTCTTCTTTTGTTTTTATATTTCCACAAATTTGATTGCAAATTAATTTTTCTTTTATTTCTCCGACTTCTTTTGAAGGTTTAATATTCAAAATAGTCATAATTTCATTACCAGTTAATAGAGGTTCTTCTAATATTTTATCTTTATAGTTTTTATAAAAATGATTTTTTAACTTTACAATTATCTCTTTATAGTCTTCATTTAAACTATACAACAGTATAAAACTTAAATCAGAAAAATTTTTATATTTATACCAAAACCAGTTTAAACTACAGTTTGAAAAGTCTTTTAGATTTATCAGATACTTTACGGCTCCTAATATATTTAAAATCAACTTTACAACTTTATTGGGTAAAACTAACTTTTCTTCTAAGATGTGCTGTTGGTTTTCTAAATGGTATATTAAACCAGTTAGTTTTAAAAATGTTATGGTATCAAAATTTTGGAAAATTTTTTCTTTACTAATTGATTGTATAAAATCTAATTTTTTTTTAGACTTTTTTCAAGATTTTTATATAGATCTAAATCTTTTATATCTCCAATCACATTTTTTAGAATTTTATTTTCAAGAAGTTTTTCTAATGTATTTGTAGCGTTTTCATTAGATATTATCTTTAAAATTTCATCTCTTATTCTTTCTTTTGGAGAAGCTTTTATTAAATCTGGATTTGACTTTATAAATTTTTCAAATTCTTTATCTATTAAAAAGTTAAGTTCTAATGCTAATCTATAACCTCTTAGTACTCTTACTGGATCTTTTTTAATATTTTCAAAATAAACAGGTCTTATAATTCCTTCCTGTAAATCTTTAAAGCCGTTAGATGGATCTATCAAAACTGTTGTAGAAGCAGATAAACTTAATGTGTCATCAAAATTTACAGCTATAGCATTTATTGTAAAATCTCTATTTAATAGGTCTTCATACAACCTTTTTAATATCTCTTCTTCTTTTTGATAGTAATCAAAGTTTTCGTTCTTTAAAATATCTGAGATATCTAAATATGAAAAATCAAATCTGTAGTTATACTTTCCTTCTTTAAATATAAAGCTTGCTACTTGCTTTTCTTTTTCAAATTGGAAAATATCACCATCTATATACTTTTTTAAATTTTTAACAACATCAAATGGATTAGCAGTTACAATAAAATCTATATCTATATTTTCCCCAATAGGTCTGTTTATTATCCTATCTCTTACCCAACCACCTACCAAAAAACAGAAAGAACTTTTTGGGAGAGCCTTTGAAATATAATCAAAGTATGAGTTATAAAATATAAGTCCGTGAATATAGTTTTCTTTTATATCTAAATCTAATTGTTCATCTTTCTTTTTATTGAATATCTTCTCTAATAACTTCTCTATTCCAAACATATTACACTCTATATATATCTACTTCTTTCTTTAAATTTTCTATAAACTTAATAAGATTTTCTGCTTTATCTATCCAGCTTTGAACTATCCAGCTTGTTTTAGGATACTCTTCCTGAAGGTTTTTATATTGGTTTATCTTGTAATTTGTAAACTCTATAAGTAAATCTAAAAATTCTTTCATCTTTCTTAACTGTTTTGAATAATAAAACAAATCTTTTAACATTTCTTTTCTTTCTCTTGCTGGAATATTTACTCCTAAGGACAATCCTATTTTCTGTATATCAAATTTTGAAACATATATACCACTTTTTGCTGGTACAGTAAAAAGTTTTAAGATCTTATCAAACTCTCCTTCTTCCTTAAGAAAATCAAACTGTTCAGCAAATTTTGTATTTGTCATAAACGGATTTTTCATTAAATCTTCATCTTTAAACATTTTTCAATTCCTCAAATAATATTTTTTATTATTTTACACTAAATCTTTTTATGGGCGTTTATTAAATTTAAAAATTCTTCTCTTGTTTTGTGGCACTCTAAAAATTTACCTGTTAATTTACTTGTAACTGTTATAGATTCTGGATTTCTAACACCTCTCATTGCCATACATAAATGAACTGCTTCCATCACTACAGCAACGCCTTTTGGATTAAGTTCTTTTTCTAAAAATTCTGCAATTTCTGCTGTTAATCGTTCTTGTACTTGTGGTCTATATGAAAATTTATTTACGATTCTAACTATTTTAGAAAGTCCACATACTTTATTATTTGGAATATAAGCTATATGAGCTTTTCCAAAAAATGGTAAAAGATGGTGTTCACATAGAGAAAAAAACTGTATGTCTCTAACTACTACCATCTCTTCATAACTTCCAACATCTTCAAATATGGTCATATTAAAATCTCTATAAGACTCAAACTCTTCCCACAATTTAGCAACTCTTTTTGGTGTATCCCTCAATCCTTCTCTCTTTGGATCTTCTCCAATACCTTCTAAAAATAATTTTATTGCTTGTTCTATTTTATTTTTATCTATAGCCATTTTTATCTCCTTTTATAGTAATCTTTGACATTCAACTTTCATACATCTATCTGCAACTACGTTATAACCTTTTTCTATAAGCATTTTAGCAACTTCTGGGTTGTAAGTTTGCGGTTGAAACCAAAACGTTTTAAAACATTTCTTTAAAGCATCTTCTGCAGTGTAAACAACATCAGCAGGTCTTCTAAAAATATCGATAATATCAATCTCATCAGGTATATCTAAAAGAGATTTATATACTGGTTCCCCTAGTATTATCTGACCTTCGTATGTTGGATTTACAAAGTAAACCTTAAATCCATACATCTTTATAATTTCACTTACAAAATAACTTGGTTTATCTGGTTGATTAGATATACCTACTACTGCAACTGTTTTTGAAGTTTTTAAAATATTTTTAATCTCTTCGTCTGTTTTAAGTAATGGCATAGTTTATCTCCTCTGCAACGTTATCTTCCCTTTCTTGGTTTATCTGGGTAAGATTAGCTAAAGTAATTTCATTGATCTTTTTATCTGTCTTTATTTTTGCATGTATATAATTTCCAGTAATTCCAATTTTGCAATCTTCTTTTTCAGATATAATTAAAAATTCTAAAGTTTTGTTTAAAAATTTTTTTCTAAACTCTATGTTCTTTTTATGTCCTATATCTCTTAATATCTTTGTTCTACCTTTTTTCTCTTGTGGCGGTACTTTATCACCAAACTTTAAAGCTGTAGTATTATCTCTTGGTGAATAGGTAAATACATGTATGTATGCAAAAGGAATTTCTGAAATATTTTTAACAGTGTTTTCAAAAGCATTTTTATCTTCAGTAGGAAAGCCAGTTATAACATCTGTTCCGATAGCAGTTTCTGGTCTTTTAGTTAATATTTTTTCTACTTTTTCTATATAATCCATAACAGTGTAATCCCTTTTCATATCTTTCAATACTCTATCATCACCTGATTGAATAGATAAGTGAAAATGTGGAGCTATCTTTTCTTCTGAAGTTATTAGGTCTATAAGGTTATCATCAAGTTCATTTATATTCATAGATGAAAGCCTTATTCTGTACATATCTAAATTTACAAGTTGTTTTAATAACTGATATAGATTCTCTTTATTATCAAATCCATACTGGGAAAGTTGTGTCCCTGTTAAAACAATTTCTTTAAAACCTTTATCTATTAATATTTGTACTTGATTTATTACATCTTTTATTGGTGCACTTCTTACTTTACCACGGGCAAATGGAATGATACAAAAACTACAAAAACTATTACAACCTTCTTGAACTTTTATTATTGGTCTTGCACCTTCAAAAAATGTACTTATTTGAAAAGATAAAAAATCGTTTTGTCTAAATATATTATCAATAAATACTTTATTTTCAAATTTTTCATTTATATAGTTTTCAACGATTTCAAAAACAGCTGTTTTATGAGAATTTCCTATAACTAAATCAACTTCTTCTATCTTTGCCAACTCTTCTGGAGAAACTTGAGCATAACAACCAGTAGCTACAATAATAGCTTTTGGATTTTTTCTTTTTGCTTGTCTTATAGTTTTTCTTGAAGTTCTATCTGCATCATTTGTTACAGTACATGTATTGATTACATATATATCTGCTACATCTTCAAAGTCTGTTATATTATAACCTTTTATAGAAAACTGCTCTTCAATGGCAGACGTTTCAAATTGGTTCATTCTACAACCTAAGGTAGCAAAAGCAACTTTTATATTTTTATTTTCCAATCTCATCTACTGCCCTTTCTAAATCTCCATATTTTAGTATTTCAATTAGTTTATGTTCATCAAAAGCTTTTGTCAATCTTTCTCCAGTATTTAAATCGAATATATAAAATATTTCTTTCCCATAACTACCTACATAAAAAGCACCTCTTCCTATAACTACACCAGCTATAACGGAAGATTTGTAATCATCTGTAAGTTTCTCTCCTGTTATTACGTTGTATAAAGCATATTTACCATTTTTCTTTCCCCAAAAGTATATACTTTCTCCTGTTAAAGCACCTCTATCTCTTATCTTTTCAAATTCTTCTGTAATCTGTTTTTCTAAAGTATATAAAGCTTCATAACTTCCATTTTTTGCTAAATAGTAAGGTGATTGGTTTTTAATAACACCTTTAGGATAAATCCAGTCAAAATCTTCTGTAAGTTTTTCTATTTTTCTATTATAGATAGACCATTTAACATACTTTAGATGTTGTAGATAGTTAAATTTATCTTTTACAATTTCCTTTGTTGCTACAAAGTAATCTGACTCTCCTTTTGAAAGTCCTTCTTTAAAGATATATCCAAATTTTTTATCACTATTTTCAAAATAAAAATATAATTTATCTTCAATTAATCTCATATTATCCTCTTTAATTGGATTAACAAGATTTTATTAGAAAGATTAATATTTTTTTATGTTTTATAACATAAACTAGAAGTCAAATGGTAATGTAAATGTTATCTCTCCACTTCTTGAGTTGTTTTCGAAAAACTTTATAACAAAAGAGCTTCTTTCTGTAAGTTTATATCCACCTTCATACCATCCAAAATTGCTTATTGTACTACTATTACTTAATGGTTTCGAAAGTCCAATATAAATTTTTCTTGTTAGGTACTTTTGAATGTATACATTAAAGGATATACCTTGTGTAGGGTTATAACTTGGTACTACATTTACGTTGAAACCTGTTCCAAATAAACCACTTTCCTCACTTTCCTGTTTAAATGGTAAAAACAATTTTGCTACATTTCCTACAATACTAAAGAATCCAGAAGAAGCTAACTGTTCTGGTGTTTGTTTAATTAAAAGTATTGTAAGTATTTCATTTTTTGATTTAGGTGGTGTAGAGTAAAAGTCATACCTTATATTATTAGCTGTTCCAGAAAGATTTACATATATGTATGTACCTGAAACATTTGTAGATAATCTTCCATTTATATAAGCTATATTTTTAATGATGTTTATATTAAGAAAGTCAATGTTGTACTTTACTTTTAAAAAATTAACTTTTCCGTAAGATATTTTTATATTTCCATTTATCTCTGGATTGTATGCTGTGTTTATAATTTCTAAACTACCTTCAGCATAAACCCTTCCCCAACTTCCTTCTATTGTTATAGGTGAAAAAGTGTTTAGCTTTACATTTAAATTAATGTTTTTTAAATAATCAGATTTTTGAGTACCATTACCATTTTCTAAAAAGTTAGGTTCTATATTTATTTTACCTGTTATCTGATTTTTTCCAACAATATAAACTTTTTCTTTATCAATTTTAATATCTGTCTCAGTGTTTAACACGCCATTAAATATATTTTGATATTTTATTGGTAAAAGTTGAGAATTTATATCTACATTACCAATCTTTTTATCTAAATCAACACTCCCCTCTAACCTTATACTACTATCCCCAAAAACTGATTTAGTTGAACCATCTGCTGATAAGTATAATAAATCTTTTAGTTTTATACTGATCTTATTAACAACTAGCATATTTGATAGGAAAGCTGACTTAACTTTTATGTTTTTACCTTCTAATTCAAATCTTCCTTTTGTTAGTATGTTTTTTATACTACCTTTATAATTAAATAAAAAGTTTATTTTTCCTTCAATGTTTGCATATCTTAAAAATTGGGAGATATACCTTTTATCTACTTCACCAACGATATAACTATCAATTGTACTATTTTCTACATTAAAAATAAATTTTTCAACAAAGCCTTTAAATATACCTTCAAAATAAGATTTTGATACTAATACTGACTTATCTTTTAACAATCCTTTTAACTCACTAAATTCAAATAAAACTAAATCTTTTTCTTTAATACTAAGATTTTTTATAGAAAAAATTCCAGAACTATTTAATATATTATTTTTATCAATGTTTAAACTTAAAAATATGTTTGATAAATAAACTGAAACAGTTTTTGTAACTGGTAACTTTAAACTTTGTGTATTTAAAACTAACTTTTCTTTATCTCCTTCTACTTTTCCTTTAACTGTTATATCTTTATATCTTACATCTAAATTTCCTGTATATCTATCTAAACTTCCACTTAAATTTATATCTAATGAGAATGGGTTTTCATTATAGTTTAGTTTTGAGTTAATATTTCCCTTAATAACATTTTTAGATAAGCTATATAAACCTTTTGATATTAAAGATAAATTTTTTAAATCGTTATTTAGTTTTTCTGAATTAATATTTAATGTATAGGATAAATCATCATTTAGAATTTTTATGGTTGATTTAATGTTATCGATATAATAATCTTTAAATTTTATCTGATTTGAAGATACTTCAATTTTTAAGTCTTTACTTTTTGTAGTTAAAACACCATCTATAGATAAGTTTATAGGAATGTTGTAATCTTGAAGGATTAGTTTTAAATTTGGAATATTTAATTTTGCAATCCAATCCTTATTTTTAACATTTATATCTAATTTACCACTACCTTTATCAAGACTAAATTTGTTTATCAATTCTAAATGCTTAGCTAAATAATTTTTTGTAAATTCAAGATTTAGATTTTTAAACATTAAATTAATATCTGTTTCCCTTTTGTCTGTATTTATAGAAACATTATATTTTAATTGATCTTGATAGTAACCTGATACATTTATAAGATTATTTTGTAGATTAAATTTATAGTTAACATTTTTTAAGTCTATTTCTTCATAACTAAAAGATTTTCCAATACCTAATAGATTTATGTTGATATTTTTAAAATCTCCAGATATATTTCCACTACCGTCAACAATACCTTTTATAGGTATATCTTTAAGAAAAATTAAATCTTCTAAACTTGCATTTGAAAAGTATAGATTCAACTTGTAATCTTTATCTGTTATAGCTCCATCAAGATAAATTTTACTAATATTTTTATTTATATCACCTTTTAACGTTAATATTTTCTTATTTATCTCTAAATTTCCCTTTATTTTAGCTATATTATACTCAAAACCTATAAACTTAGGCTTTGTTATATTTAGTTCAAAATTAAGATTTTTATCTTTATTGTCATAAATAAAATTACCATTCAGTAAACCGTCTATTGAGTTTGTGATCTCATTTTTTTTGATTAAACTAATTAATTTATTTAAAGATTTTACATTCACATCACCAATAATTTTATCTTTTTGTGTCTTAAACTTACCTTCTAATAGTTTGGAAACTAATGTCCCGTATAGTTGATTGTCTTTTATGTCTATATTTAAATCAACTTTTCCTAAGTTTATACTATCATAGTTGGTGTTAAATAATACTATTTTTATATTTCCATTTAAGAGGCTGTTGTTCTCTTTTTCTTTAATCTCTAACTTTCCATTTAAATTAATGTTTTTAATATTGATATTATTTTTTACAACAGATTTTACAACAGAATCAGCTTTTCCATTAAGCTTTATATCTATGTCTTTCTTTTTGCTGGCAATAAGATTTAATTTTATTCCTTGAATGTTTAAACCATCGTAGTCATAAGCGATAGAAGTTAGATTTGTATTGCTATAAAATGTTTTATCATCGTTAAATATAAGATTTTTAACTAAAATATTAAATTTATCATATTTGATATTTACATTATTTATTTGAATATAACTTGGGTATATATCAATTTTATTTTTTAAAATGATGAAATTATAACTTTTTTTATCTTTTTCAACAATTGTTTTCACATCATCTTTTAAATATACACTACTTTTTATATTCTTTAATTTTAGATTTTCTAAAGTTAGGTCTGTATTTTCTGAGATGTTTTTTATAATAAACTGTCCATATTTCAAATCAAAATCAACATAGTTTGTAAAAAGATAGGAATAAAATATACCTTCGATTTTTTTAGAAGGTTGTTCTTTTAAATCGTTAATATATAAACCTTCTAAATTATTTGCTTGTAAATATAAGACAGGTTGAGTACCAAATATTCCTTTTAAATTAATCTGTCCTTGAATATTTTTTATTTTAATATCATATTTTTTATTATCGTAAACTCTAACGTAACTACAAAAAAAATTAGATTTGTCTAAATGACAATCCTCTTCTATATAGATACCGTAAACGTTTAGTATTTTCTTAACGTTAGATAATAGAAAAATAGCTGTTAAAAAAATTATAAAAATAAATATCAAGGAAGAAAAAATATTTATAAAAAATTTTATAACGTTTACAAGAGACCTGTTATTCTTTATTTTATTAAAAATTTTTTTCAAATCCACAGACAATACAATCCTTAATATAAGTTTTATAAATTATAGCATTTAAATGTTCCTTTTAAAAATATGAAGAATATCATATTTTTATATTATAATACTTACAGTATTAAAACCTTGAGGTGATTATAATGAATAAAGCAAGTGAAGCATATCATCTTTTAAACAAAGCTATTTATCATTATGAAAATGACAATTTTGAAACCGCTATAACTCTTTTAGATGAAGCTTTACTTATAGACCCTGATATATCAGAAGTTCACTACTGGAGAGGCAAGGTTGCTACACATGATTTAAACCAAGAAAGTTTAGAAGTTGCAATAGTTGAATTTTCTGAGGCTATAAGGTTAAAACCTGACTATGCAGATAGTTATTTTGAAAGAGGTAAAGTGTATTTACAAAAAGGAGAGTTTAAAGAAGCTAAAAAAGATTTACTTGAAGCTATTAAACTAAATCCAAAAATTAAAGAAGCTTACTCGTTACTTGCACAAATTGAGCTTATACATGGAAATGATAATGAAGCAATGAAGTACCTTGAAAAAGTTTCACACCAAGAAGGAGATGATAGATATTACTATTCACTTGGAAAAATCTTATACAATGCTGGAAAATACCAAAAAGCAATAGAACAGTTTAATAAAACACTTGAGAAAAATAAATACTTTGTAGATGCTTATGTTTATAAAGCACATTCTCTCGCTAAATTAGGAAATTATGAAGAAGCTATTGAAAATTTAAGAAAGGCTGTTATGTTGGTTCCAGAAGAAATTGACTACTTTTTGGATATTTCAAAATACTACTTTGAAATTGGAAAGCAGAAAGCAAAAGAAGGTAAAAATATAGAATCTGCTGAAAATTTTGTTAAAGGTTTACAGATAGACTACAATCTTAAAATTGAGAAAGAGTATATCCCTGTTATTATGAAAGCTGTTGAGGAACTTTTAGAAAAGAAAAACTATAAAGAATCGTTAGACCTTTTAGATCAGCTTGAGTTAATCGTAAAAGAACCAGAATATTTTGAATTTAAAGATAACTTTGATAAATTAAAAAAACAGGTATTAAAATCATTGCCACTGAAAGATAAAGTGATAAAATTTATTACTGATATTTATACTAAATAAGCTGGAGGTTTAATGTTAGATATTAAATTAATTAGAGATAATCCAGATTTAGTAAAAGAAAGATTATCAAGAAGAGATGAATCTTATGTAAAAGTGATAGATAAGCTTTTAGAGATAGATGAAGAGAGAAGGAAGATAATTAAAAATATAGAAGATTTAAGGTCAGAAAGAAATGAAAAATCAAAGCTTTTTCCAATATACAAAAAAGAAGGTAAAGATGTAAGTGAGATACAAAACAGAGTTAAAGAGATTGGAGAGATTATAAAAAAGCTTGAAGAAAATTTAGAAAAAAAAGAAGAAGAGTTTAATAACGCGTTATATTATATACCTAATTTACCTACTGAAGATGTACCTATTGGAAAAGATGAAAATGATAACGTTGAGATAAGAAGATGGGGAAAACCAAGGAAGTTTGATTTTGAACCATTATCTCACTATGAAATTGGGGAAAGACTTGGAATCTTAGATTTTGAAAGAGGTACAAAACTTTCAGGTTCAAGATTTACTGTAATGTATAAAGAAGCTGCAAGATTAGAAAGAGCACTTATAAACTTTATGCTTGACATACATACTAAAAAACATGGTTATACAGAAGTTTGGACACCAGCATTGGTAAAACCAGAGATACTATTTGGAACAGGTCAACTTCCAAAATTTAAAGAAGACATTTATAAAATAGAAGATGAAGAACTATATCTAATTCCTACAGCAGAAGTAACATTAACAAACTTACACAATGATGAGATACTATTAGAAGATGAACTACCAAAGTACTATACTGCTTACACACCTTGTTTTAGAAAAGAAGCAGGTTCACATGGTAAAGATGTAAAAGGTATACTAAGACAACACCAGTTTGATAAAGTTGAACTTGTAAAAATAGTAAAACCTGAGAATTCTTATAATGAACTTGAAAAACTTGTAAATGAAGCAGAAACAATTTTGCAACTTTTAGAGTTACCATACAGGGTAGTTTTACTTTGTACAGGTGATATGGGATTTTCAGCAGCAAAAACTTACGACATAGAAGTGTGGATACCTTCTCAAAATAGATATAGAGAGATATCTTCATGTTCAAATACGGAAGATTTTCAAGCAAGAAGAGCAAAAATTAGATATAAAGATAAAAACGGTAAAAACCATTATGTACACACATTAAACGGTTCAGGACTTGCAGTAGGTAGAACAGTTATAGCTATTATGGAAAACTATCAAAAACCAGATGGTACTTTTGAAATTCCAAAAGTGTTAAAAGATTATTTATGAAAGTATTAATGTACCATAACTTAGATATACCACCAAAAGAAGCAAAATTAAAGTCGTTGTATGTTAAACCGAGAAAATTTGAAAATCAGCTTAGATTTTTAAAAAAGCTTGGTTATGATTTTATAGATAGTGATAATTTGGATAAAAAAAATAAAAAATCTATCTTATTAACATTTGATGATGCATTTAAAGATTTTTATAAAAATGCTTTACCTATATTAAAAAGATACAGTAGCAAGGCTATAGTTTTTGTACCTGTAAATTTAGTTGGAACATTTAATCACTGGGATTATGAAAATTTAAATGTTAAAAAAGAAATAATGGATTGGAGTGAGATAAGAGATTTAATAAAAGAAGGTATAGAGATAGGTTCCCATACATTAACACATCCATTTTTAACTAAAATACCAATTACTCAAGCAAGATCAGAGATAGAAGACTCTAAAAAATTTCTTGAGGATAAACTTGGTATAGAAATTAAAAGTTTTTGTTATCCTTACGGAGATTACAACGAAAAAATAAAAGATTTAGTTATAGAAGCAGGTTATAAATATGCATTTACAACAAAAGAAGGAAGTTTAAAAGAAAGTAAAGATTTTTTTGAGATAAAAAGAATTATGGTTTCAGGATTTTACTCATTACCAAGATTTTTATGGAAGGTAATGTTTTGAAAATACTTTGGTTAAATGCAAATCCAAACCCAAATCCTGGTGGAACGGAACAGCACTCAATAGATTTTATAAATTACTTGGAAAATATAAAAGATATTGAACTTTATAAAGTTGTTGGAAAAGGAAGTTTTGTTGATAAAAACACAACAGATAAAAACAAAGTTTATATATCTTTAAAATCTGAATTTTCACCATTAAGCACGTTTAAACTAATAAATTTAGCAAAAAAGTTAAAACCTGATTTTATATTTGGAAACAATGGTAATGAATATATAAATACATTTTTAGCTGGAAAAATATCTGGTGCAAAGATAATATTATTTAGACATATGCTTAACTACCAACCATTTTTTAATAGAAAGTTTATTTTACCTCACGTTGATAAAATTTTTGCAGTAAGTGAAGCAAGTAAAAGAAGACTTTTAAAAGATGGTATAAAAGAAGAAAAAATAACCGTATTACCAAACTTTATAGATGAAACTAAGTTTTACTATGACCAAGAGGAAAAGTTAAAAATTAAAGAACATTTAGGAATTTCTAAAGATGAAAAAGTAATAACGTTTATAGGAAAAGTAGATAAAGGTAAAGGTATATTTGATTTTGTAGAAATTGCTAACTATCTTTCTCAAAAGTATAGTAATTTAAAATTCTTAATAATTGGAGATGGTAGAGATTTAGAAAAAGCTAAAAGTATGATTAAAAACAAAGAAAAATTTATTATTACAGGATTTACAGATAAACCTTACTACTATTTAAAAGCTTCTGATTTTGTCCTTGTTTTATCAAGGAATGAAGAAAGTTTTGGAAGAACTGTTATTGAAGGATTTTCTGTTAAAGGGTTGGTTATTGTTTACGATGTTGAAAATTTAAAGTATTTAGTAAAAGATTCTATAAATGGTTTTGTAGTAGAAAACGGAAACACAAAAGAAGCAATATCAAAGATTGAGCTACTCCTATCTGATAAAGAAAAGTATACTAAAATAGTAGAAGAAGGTTATAAAGAGTTTAAAACAAACTTTACAAAAGATAAAATAATAGGAAAATTTTTAAAGGAGCTTAAAAATCTTAGCAGTTAAATTTATTTATAATAACTTTAAAAGATACTGGATATTTTTAGTTTTAGCTTTAATTGGTAGTTTAGTAGAAGCTGGAGCAGTAGCTGGTTTAACGTTTATAGTAAAAGATATTATAGACAAAGTGTTTATTGAGAAAAATCTTGAGAAGTTAACTATTATTATCTTTATTATTATACTTTTAGCTTTAGTTAAACAATTTGGATTTCTTTTAAAAGAATATCTTTATCCTTATGCTTTATACAAAGTTTTAAGAGAACTTAGAGAAAAAATTTTTCAAAGAATCTTAAATGCTGACCTTTCCTTTTTCTTTGGAAAACAGTACGGAGATATTTTAAGTAGAGCCATTAACGATTTAGAAGCCTTTAGAAATACTATGGTAATGATAGGTATAGACTTTTTTACACAACTTTTTACAGTTATAGCTATGATTTTTGTATTGATTTATAGAGACTGGAAACTGTTTTTAATTTTTTTAATTGCAACACCTCTTTTTGCAATATCTTTTAACTACTTTGGGAATAAAAGAAAAAAATACTCCCAAAAAGTTCAAGAATCTGCAAGTGAATACACCCAGTTTATAAATCAAATCATTTTTGGTCTTGAAACGATAAAACTTTTCAATGCTTCATTTATACAAAGGATATTTGAAAATATCAACGGTAGATTTTTTAAAAATCAGAGAAAAAATGCTTTATACGATGTGCTTTTTTTATCTTCAGTAGAGATAGCATCTTATTTAGCCGCTGCCGGAATATTATTTTATGGTGGTGTAAGAATAATAAAAGGAGAGATAACAACAGGTGATTTTTTCTCGTTTTTGTCAGCTTTACTTATACTTGTAAATTCCATTCAAATATTACAAAAGGGATTAATTCAGCTAAAGGTTATCTCACCATTGGTAGATAGATTAAGTCTAATATTAGATATTCCAAAAGAAGACAAAAACGGTATAAACTTTGAAAGAGTTAAAGATAAGATAGATTATAAAAATGTATCTCTTTCATTAAATGGCATTACAATCCTAAAGAATATAAATATCTCTATAAAGAAAGGTGAAAAAGTAGGTATAGTAGGACATACAGGTTCTGGGAAAAGCACATTTTTGAAACTTTTATATGGTGTATTTCGAAATTATGAAGGAAATATTTATTTAGATGGTAGAGAACTTAAAGATTATAATATATACTCCATTAGGGAAAATATAGCAGTGATAACTCAAGATGTGTTTATTTTTAATGATACAGTAGAAAATAATTTAAGAATTGCAAAACCAGATGCTACAGAAGAAGAACTTATAAAAGCAATAAAAAAAGCAAAAGCTGATTTTATTTTTAAACTAAAAGACAAATTAAAAACAGTTATAGGAGAAAGAGGAAGTAGCCTATCTGGTGGTGAGAGACAGAGGTTAGCCTTAGCAAGGATATTTTTAAAAAATCCAGATATCGTAATTATTGATGAAGGGACTTCTGCATTAGATATAAATACAGAAAAAGAAGTTATGGATAGTATATATGAACATTTTAAAGATAAAACAATCTTGATAATTGCTCATAGATTAAATACCCTTGAGAAATGTAATAAGATTGTAGTTTTTGAAAATGGTGAAATAAAAGAGATTAGAGATTATATAAATAATCAAAATCTCTAAAAAGCTGATTGATATTGTTGTTTACAACTCTACAAATAGTTTTTTCATTATAGTGATAGTGTTCAGGATTATCAAAGTTAAAAAGGGCTAACGTTGGTTTTCTTAAAGCAATAGCTATATGGTAAGGTCCGCTATCACTAGAAATTACTAATTTACCTAAATTTATAGCTCCTACCAGTTCTAAAATTGAAGTTTCACCTGCTATATCGTAAGTAGGATAGTTATATTTTTGAGTGTAATATTTAATAAACTGTTGATTTATTTCTTTTTCAAAAGGTGCTCCTACTAGTACAGGAACTAATTTATATTTTTCGTATCCATATTTTAATAAAACTTCATAGAATTTAAAATCTGGTCTTTTAATTCTTGCATCTTCTGTACCGCAACCAATATTAACAATCAAAATATTATCATCTAAATTTAATCTTCTTTTTAAACTTTCTCTAAACTTCTTTCCTTCTTCTGTTTCTTCCAACTCAATTTGAATGTTTTCTCTTTTAATATTTAGTTTATCAAGAACTACAAAATCTCTATCTGTATAGTTTAAAACCTCCATACCATACTTTTTTTTAAACGTTTTTATAGAATTTGCATAGTATCTGTATAAGAGACCTCTTGGAAATATTTCATTAATACCTAAGGTAAGAATTTTATATTTTATTCTACCGATTAAAGATACAATCGTAGTTTCTAAACCATATGGTTCAAAATCTATAATAAAATCTGGTTTAACCTTTTTTATAATATTATCACTTTCTACAATAGCTTTTTTAAAATCTTTGATACTATTAAACCATTCTTTATTTAATGTATAGAAACTATCTAAAAGATGATGTCTTTTTATCAATTCTTCAGATGGATATCCAGGATGATTTGTTATAAATAGAAGGTTAAGTTTAACATCTGGATTTTTATTTTTTATAGCTCTCCAAGCAGCAGAACTTCTTAAAATATCACCAATACCGGCACTGTGAGATTTTAGAAGCAGGATATTTTTAAACCTTTCAATCACTGTCTATCCTTAATATTGACGTAAGGTTTATATTCTTCACCTATGTATATTTCTGTAGGTCTAATAAGTTTATTGTTTGAGATGTACTCAAGCCAGTGGGCTAACCAACCACTTACTCTTGCTAATGCAAAAAGAGAACTAAACATATCTTCATCAAAACCTAAGTATTTGTATATAAGTCCAGAATAAAAATCAACGTTAGGATATACACCTTTGTGAGAAATCTTTTCTAATGTATACTCTTCAACAGCTTTAGCTACATATACTAAATTTTGTAGTTTACTATCTTTTATATTTAAGCTGTTTAAAATCTCTTTCAATATCTTTGCTCTTGGGTCATATGTCTTATATACTCTATGACCAAAACCTGGTATCTTCTCTTTTTTTTCTAACTTGTTGTTTATGTAAAGTTTTACATTATCTACACTCCCTATCTCTTCTAACATTTTTATAACATTTTCGTTTGCTCCACCGTGTAAAGGTCCAGATAACGCTCCTAAAGCAGAAGAGATAACAGTAAAAGGGTCAGTAAGTGTAGAGCCTACAACAATAGTTGCAAAAGTTGAAGCATTTAAACTATGTTCCCCATGAAGTATAAAACATTTATCCAATATATCTACTTTTTCTTTAGTTGGTTTTTTACCAAAGCACATATATAAAAAGTTTTCAGTATAGTTTAAATCTAAGTTTGGTTCTATTGAGTTATCGCCGTTTCTTATTCTATTCCACGAAGCTAATATATTTGGAAGTTTAGCAATAAGTTTTACCGTAGATAGATATTGGTAATCTTTATCTAAAACGTTTTCTTTTCTATAAAACATTCCTAAGGAAGAAACTACAGATTGAAGTACTTCCATTGGGTGAGCTTTTTCAGGAAAATTTTTCATTACATCTATTATTCTAAATTTTAATTTAGAGTGGGATTTTATATCTTCTTCAAATTTTTGTAGCTGTGTATATAATGGGAGTTCACCAAATATAAGTAGATAAGCTGTCTCTAAAAAGTTAGAGTTTTCTACAAGTTCTTTAACATCATACCCTCGATAGAGAAGTCTTCCATTTTTTCCATCTAACAAGCAGATCTTAGAATATTTGACAGGTACATCTGCTAAACCTGGTATAACTTCCATACTTAACCTCTATGATAAGAAATCTTTTAAATGTTTCTTTAATGCTAAAGCTTTTAATTTTTTTAAAGCTCTCTGTTCAAGCTGTCTAACTCTCTCCCTAGATATATTTAATTTTTCTCCTACTTCTTCCAATGTTTTTGGTTCTTCAACCTCAAGTCCATATCTTAATATAATTATCTCTCTTTCTCTCTCATCAAGAATGTTAAGAAGTTCTTCTAAATCTTTATGTAATGTCTCTTTTACAATATTTTCTTCTATATCTTCCGTACCTTTTTTTGATAGAATATCAAGAAGTGTAAAACCTTCTTCGCTATTTTCTCCAATAGGCATATCTAATGAAATAGGTAGTCTTACTATAGACAATGCATTTCTAACTTTCTTAGCAGATGTGTTAAGTCTTTTTGCTATCTCTTCTTCTGTTGGTTCTTTTCCAAGTTCTTCTTTAAGTTTTTCATAAACATCTTTTACTTTTGCTATAAAAATAGATTCTTTTATAGGTATTCTTACTGCACCTGTTTGCTGAAATATTGTTTGCATTATAGCCTGCCTTATCCACCAAACTGCATAGGAGATAAATTTAACATTTTTATCTGGATCAAATCTTTTTGCAGCTTCAATTAAACCAAGATTACCTGCAGCTATAAGGTCTGTTAATGGAACACCCCAACCCATAAAGTTTTTTGAAATATTAACTACAAATTTTAAGTTTCCTTCAACAAGTTTCTTTAAAGCTTCCTTATCTCCTTTTTTTGCACGTATTGCCAACTCTCTTTCTTGTTCAGGAGTAAGCATTGGATGCTTACCCATCTGTTGCATATATAACTGTAAAGTAGTTAGTTCATCTGTATTTTCTGCCATATTTAAAACTCCATTTATGACTTATTAACCATAATTATCATTTTAAAAATAATACTATACAATGACAAATCTCAATAGTTTAAAAACTCTACACTTCCATCAGAAAACTCAACTTTATCAAAAATAAGCTCAACTCTTAAATCCTCTTTTTTAGCATCTTTTAAGTATCTTAAATTTGGTTTTTCTGACTCATATTCTATGGATATTACTTTTATAAATGTTTCCTCCGGTTTAATTTTCATAGGTGAAAAAATATCAAGTGGTTTAGCTATATTTATAGGCTTTGATAAAATCTCATTTCCATTTTTATCGTACACTATCATCTTTCCATAAACAACATTAACATCTTTTTTAAAATTACTTGTTATTTTAAATGTAAACTTTATTGTTTCAAACCTTTCTACAACTACATCTTCAGGTTTATGAAATTTTTTATCTACAAATGTGTACCTAACTGCTGGTTTTGATTCATCTAACAGTATAGATTCTCTTTGTTTTACTGGTTTTGTTTCTATTTGAGATTGTTTTCTCTCTAGTTTATTTAGTCTTTCTTCAATTTGTTGAACTTTTTGTTGAATTTGATTTACTTTCTCTTCTAATGTTTCTCCGTATGAAAACGTTAAAATTGATAAAGTAGAAATTATAAAAGTGATTTTTTTCATATAAATCCTCCTAAAATAAGTTTTCATTAACTTTATAGTTTAATGCTTCGTGAACATGTTTCAATTTAATATCTTCACTATTTTCAAGGTCTGCTATTGTTCTTGCTACTTTTAGTATTTTGTTATAACTTCTTGCTGTAAGGTTAAATCTTTTTACTGCATTTTTAAGTAAATCTAATATATCTTCTGATACTTTACAATACTCTTGTATATGTGTAGGTGTCATTTGACTGTTAAACTTTATTTTATCATTTTTAAATCTATTCCGTTGTATCTCTACAGCTTTTAAAACTTTATTTCTTATAACTTTTGAACTTTCTCCACTTGGTTTGTTAACTAAATCTGTAGTGGGTACTGGTAAAACTGTAACAGCTAAGTCTATTCTATCAAGTAATGGACCTGACATCTTTCCTAAGTATCTTTTAATTTCATTTAGTGTACATTTACATTCTTTGTTTGGGTCTAATTTATAACCACAAGGACATGGGTTTGCTGCAGCTATCAATTGGAAGTTTGCTGGAAAATCTATTTTTCCGGTAGCTCTTGAAATAGTAACTACTTTGTCTTCTAAAGGTTGTCTTAAAACTTCTAATGTTGTTCTTTTAAATTCTGGTAGTTCATCTAAAAATAAAACACCATTATGGGCTAATGATATTTCTCCAGGTTTTGGAAAGCTTCCACCACCTATCAATGCAACATCACTTATTGTATGGTGTGGTGCTCTAAAGGGTCTACATTTTACAATGTTTTCTCTTAAAATACCTGCTATACTATGTATTTTTGTAACTTCTATAGCTTCTTCGAAGGTAAGTGGTGGTAGTATAGATAAAAATCTTCTTGCAAGCATCGTTTTACCAGAACCTGGGGAACCTATCATTAAAACATTATGAAAACCAGCTGCAGCTATTTCAAGACATCTTTTTACAGTATACTGTCCTTTTACTTCTGCAAAATCTCCAATATTTTCAAGACTACACTCTAAAACTTCATCTAAATCTACGTTAACAGGGTATTTTTCTAAATCTTCATTTAAAAAATCTACAATCTCTTTTAAGTTAGAAAATCCATAAACGTTTAAACCTTTTACTAAAGCTGCTTCTTTTTCGTTTTCTTTTGGAAGTATAAACCTTTTAAAGCCTAACTCTTTTAGTTTAATTGCTACCGGCAATACGCCGTTGATAGGTCTTAAGTCTCCATTTAGTGCAAGCTCTCCAATAAATGCTGTATTTTCTAAACTTTCTTCTTTTATAATTCCTGATGCTGTAAGTATTCCAACAGATATAGGTAAATCGTATAATGTGCCTATCTTAACAATATTTGCAGGTGCTAAGTTTACCGTTATTTTTTTAACAGGAAATTTAAAACCTATATTCTCTATTGCAGATTTAACTCTTTCTCTACTTTCCTTTACAGCTGTATCTGGTAATCCTACTGTTATAAACTGTGGAAGTCCTTGAGAAATATTAACTTCAACATCAACTTTATAACCATCTATCCCAAAGATACCACCACTATTTACTACTGAAAGCATTTTGCTCCTCTAAGCTTTCTTTTTTATATTTATATACATCTAACGTGTAAACATTTGATATTCCATCTTTAGCAGAAACACCTATCATTCTATCTGCAAAACTTGCCATAGAGTCTCTATGGGTTATTACTATAAACTGTGCTTCCTTTGAAAGCTCTTTCATAAGTTGACCTACTTTTCTTGCATTCGCATCATCTAACGCTGCATCTACTTCATCAAAGTAGTAAAATGGTGCAGGTCTGTACTGTTGGACTGCAAAAAGGAAAGATAAAGCTGTTAATGTTTTTTCTCCACCAGACATCATCTCTAACCTTTTTACATCTTTACCTCTTGGTCTTGCTTTAAGTAAAACACCACCACTAAATGGATCTTGCTCGTTTTCAAGTTCTAAATAAGCTTTACCAGAAGGTGATAGAATCTTAAAGTTTTTATTTAAATTTTTGTTTATATTCTCAAAAACTTCCAGAAATGCTAAAACTTTTTTCTTTTCAAGACTTTCTATAAGTTCTTCTATAGACCTTTTTTCTTGAAGCAGTATATCTAATTTTTCTTTTATATCATTAAACCTTTTAAGTTCTTCTTCATAGTCTTCAATAGCTTTTTCATTTATAGATCCTAAATTTTTTCTTTTTTCAACAAATTCTTTTAGAAGTTTTTCAAGCTGTTTTAGATCTGCTTCTATTGGTTCACCTTCATAGTACTCTTTAAGTATTAAAATTTCTTCTTCTAAATCTGATATTTTTTGTTCAATTTTTGCTTTATCTTGAAGAGCTAACGTTGTTTGTCTGTTTATATTATCTTCTTCATATCTAAGATTTTTTAATTTTTCTTTTAGGTTGGATATTTCATTTATTAAGTTTTCCCTTTCTTGTTCTTGGTTTTTAAGACCTTTCCAAAGATTGGAAAGTTCAGTTGTTAAATTTTGTATCTGTATTTTTATATCTTCTATCTCTTTTGTTTTTCTGTTTTTTTCTCCCTCAAGTTCTGATTTTTCATTTTCAATTTGGAAAACTCTAATCTTTAGAGATTCTTCTAATTTTGAGTTAATTAAACTAATTTTGTTTTCTATCTCTTGTTTTTTCTCTCTTAATGAATAAACTTTTTTTGTAATTTCTTCCCATTCTTTTCTAAGTTTATTTAAACCTAAACTTTCCATTTTAGAAAGTATTTCATTCTTTTTATTTTTTATTGTTGTTAATTCTTGATTTAATTTGTTGATTTTTTCATCAATTTGCTCTATGTTTGTTTCTATCTCTAAACTTTGTTTTTTTAATTTTAAAATCTCACTTTCTAAAAACTCTACTCTTATTTTTTTGTTTGTTATCTCATTTGTAAGTTCTGATATTCTTTGCTCTATACTTGAAGATTCTGTTTTTATAATTAAAATTCTTTTTTCGTTTTCTGAAATCTTTTGGTTTATAAGTTTTATTTCATTTTCTATCTTATTTTCTTCTTCTTTTATTTTAGCATCTTCTTCTTCAAGTTTTTGCTTTTGTGCTTCTAATGTAGATTTTCCTATACTTATGTGTTGTTTTTCTTCTCCACCTGATATTACACCAGATTTTTCAAAAATTTCTCCAGAAAGGGTTACCATTCTGTAATTTCCAATACCAAGAACTTTAGCAGTGTCAAAGTCTTCAATAATAACAGTGTCTTGAAATACGTATTTAACAGCTTTTTCTATTTTTTTATCGTAAATTACAAAATCTATAGCATAACCTAAAACACCATTTTTATAGGGTAATGGTGGGTTATTTCCTGTTTTAACTCTATTTAGTGGTATAAATGACAATCTACCTGATTTTTCTCTCTTTAAAATTTCTATACATTTTTTAGCAACATCTTCATTCTCAACAACAATATTTTTTAACCTACCACCACCAGCAAATTCTATAGCTGTTTGTAGTTTATTATCTTTAAGAGATATAAGTTCAGAAACTGGTCCATAAACACCTGGTATATTTTTAAAGAGTATTAAGCTTTTGTCTTCACGCATTTGGCTAAGTTGAGCAAGAATTGTTGCAAGTTGTTTAAAGTTGTTGTCTATTTTTTCTCTAATTTCTTTTAATTTTTTTTCAAGAGTATCTTTCCTAACTTTAAATCTGTTTATCTCACTTGTTAGAGATAAAATCTCATCGCTGCTGTTTTTAGTGTTTTTCTTTATATTTTCAATACTATTTCCTTTTTCTTCTATCTCTTGCTGTAATTTTTCAATTTCTCTTTTATAGTTTTCTATTTTTTCAATGATTGAAGTTAAAGATATTTTTGAATTTGTTTTTTCATTTTCTATTTTTTTAATATTGTCTAATATTTCTCTTTCTTGCTTTTCTACATTTCCAAGATTATTTTTAGCAGATGAACCAAAAAGTTCATACTCTTTTAGTCTCTGATTTTTTTCTTCTAGCTGGTTTTCATACTCTTGAATTTCTCTACTAATATCTGGAATTTGTAATCTCAGTTCTTTTAAATGATTTTTTAGATTTAATATTTCTTTTATTTTTTCTTCTTTCTCTCTTTCTAAGTCCTTTATTTTTATCTCTATGTTGCTTATCTCCTTTTCAAGGGAGTCTTTTTTTTCATTTAAACTTTTTATCTGTGATGTTAAAGCTCCTTCTTTTTCTTTTATAGGTAAAAATGATTCTTGTATTTGATTTAATTTATTTTCAAGTTCTCTGATATTTGAAAGTATTTCTTTCTGTTTTTCAATATTTTTTTCTTTTGCTATATATAGATTGTTTATTTCTGTTTCAATTTCTTCAAGATTTTTAAACTGTCTTTCTTTTTCTTTAATAAGATGGTAAAGTTTAGCTCCGTTTATTTTCTGTTCTGTATCTTTTATTTGTTGTTCTATATTTATTGCTAAAAGTGCTTCTTCTTTTTCTTGTTTTAATTTTTTTAATGTGTGTTCTATCTCCTTTAATACAGATTTTACACTTTCTATTTTTTCTTCACTCTCTTTTAAATCTAGTAAAGCTTTTTGTTTTTTTTCTTCATACTGACTTATACCAGCTATATCACTTAAAAGTTCTCTCCTTTCTCCTGGTGTCATATTAACAAATTTGTATATATCCCCTTGTGTAACGATATTATGGCCTGATGTTGGAATACCTGCAAGGTTTAATAGCTCTTCTACTTCACTTTGTTTTACTGTTTTATCATTTATTTTATATATAGATTTCCCATTTAGTTCTACTTTCCTATAGATTCTAACTTCATCACTGTTTAGTGGAAATGTACCATCATTTTTAAAAACAATCTCAACTTCTGTATAAGGTGCTGATTTCCCTTTAGATGAAAATATCAGATCTGTTAGTTTTAAAGCTCTCATCGCTCTTGCTGTAGCAATTCCAAGACAAAAAACAATACTATCGCCAATATTACTTTTACCAGCACCATTTGGACCTACAATAGCTGTAAATCCAGGTCCAATAGGAATAGATAAATGTCTATCTCCATAAGACTTAAAACCGTAAACGTTTATTTTTTCTATGTATGTTTTCATATCCTTTGATATATTGCACCTTTTGGATTTAATATGCTTTCAATTATATCAACAGTTAAAAATTTTTGCTTTAAAAAAATATCTTCTTCATATTTTTTTATCTTTTCGTAAAGTTGATTTTGTTTTAGATCTTTTATCCTAACTATCGTAATATGGGGAATAAATGGTTTTACTTCCTTTTTAAAACCAATTTTATAAAGGCTATCTTCAATTGACCTATTGATCTCTTTTAATTTTTGACTTTCCATAACTTTAAAGTATAAAACTCTATCAGAGAAAACACCTAAACCTTTAACAACTAAATCTATCTCATACTTTTGAATAAGTAAGTTGTTTAAAGCATCTTTAATTTGAGATATTTTATCTTCTTCT
>JBBIPN010000013.1:0-24845 GCA_037442825.1 Sulfurihydrogenibium sp.
TTCTGAAAAAATAAATAATGAACTTTCGTTGTTATCATCCTTTTCTAACCTTAAAGATAAATCACTTCTACATGGATAATAACCATAAATTATGACTGGCTGGAAAATGTCTTCTTCTATTAAAAAATTTTTCAATCTTTCAAAGTTTGGTATTATCTCTTCATTTTTTAACTTTTCATACTCTTTGAAAGATTTATCTCCCCTTTTATATCCCCATGCTCTTTTAAATAATGCTCCTTTGTTAATCCATTTAAATGCCAACTCTTTAACATATTCATAATCTTTACTTTCTGGCGTTATCCAAACCTTCCTTCCCCAGAAAGGTGGTGTTGGAACTGGAATACTCCTTGATGGCATAGTTATCTCTTTTAATGATGGAACTATTTTTTCTTCTTCAACGCTAACATTTACTACCTCTTCTTTATAACCTAAATCTATATCAAATATACCTTTTTCTATCCTTGACATTGCTTCTATTCCATCAAAAGCATCTCTACAGTAAAAGATAGGTCCATCATAGATAGGTCTACAGTACTCATCTACAAATTTTTTATTTAAAGCCGCTCCACCAAGTAAAACAGGTATTTTTATATTTCTTCTTTGCATCTCCTCTAAATTATTTTTCATCTCTAAAGTTGATTTAACAAGTAAACCACTCATACCTATAGCATCTGCGTTATGTTCTTCTGCAGCTTTTAAAAACTGTTCTAACTCTACTTTTATACCTAAATTTATAACTTTAAAACCATTGTTTGTTAAGATAATATCAACAAGGTTTTTACCTACATCATGAACATCACCTTTTACAGTTCCTAAAACTAATGTTGTTTTCTTCTGTTTTTCTGTTTTTGGTAGATATTGGTTAAGATAATCAACAGCTGCTTTCATCGTTTCAGCTGATTGTAATACAAAAGGTAGCTGCATTTTACCTTGACCAAATAAATCTCCAACGATCTTCATTCCATCAATTAAAATTTCATTTATTATCTTCTCTGGTGGTATTATATGTCTTGCTTCTTCTACCGTTTTAATTAACTTCTCTTTTTCTCCATCTATTAATAATTTTTTTATTCTCTCTTCAATAGGTAATTTCTCAAGTTCATTTTCACCTGATTCTTTTTCAACTTCTTTATGTTTTGAAAAATGGTTAATAAATTTAAAAAGTGGATCTTCTCCATTTTCCCAAATATTAAAAAGTAAGTTTTCACAAATTTTTTTCTCGGGTTCTGCTATTTTATGGAATGGAATAAGATGTTTTGGATTTACTATTGCCATTGTTAAACCAGATTCTACACAATGATGCAAAAAGACAGAGTTTAAATATTTTCTCCCATGCATATCTAAACCAAAAGATATGTTAGAAATACCCAAAACTGCCCCAACTTCTGGATGTCTTTGTCTGAGTTCTCTAATGGCTTCTATAGTTTGTATAGCTGCATCTCTATACTCTGAATCACCACTTCCCACTGTAAAAGTTAATAAATCAAAAACTAAATCTTCTGGGTTTAACCCATGATATTTTGTAGCTCTTTCATACATTCTTTCAGCAACTTCTAACTTTCTTTCTTTCGTTTTTGCCATACCTTTTTCATCTATCGTAAGAAGAACTAAAGCTGTTCCGTACCTTTTTGCAAGATAACAAACTTTATCAAACTTTTCAACACCATCCTCAAGGTTTGCTGAGTTTATTATTGGTTTTCCACCTATAAGCTTTAAAGCTGTTTCTACTGCTTTTGGTTGTGTAGAATCTACCATAAGAGGGATAGATACTTTTTGTACAAAACGACTTATAACCTCTTTCATGTCTTTTATTTCATCTCTTCCAGCATAGTTAACAGATACATCTAAAGCATGGGAACCTGATTTTACTTGTTCTTGAGCTATAGAGAGTATAGCATCATAATCTTCTTTCATTAGAAGTTCTCTAAACTGTTTAGAACCTGTTGCGTTTGTCCTTTCTCCAACCAATAAAGGTGGTGGTTCTTGTTTTAATGGTACTGTCATAAATAAAGATGCTAAACTTCTCAGCTGTTTCCCTTTAGGTTGGATTGGCTTTTTACCTTTTACCATTTCATAAAGTGCTTTTATATGTATAGGTGTAGTTCCACAACAACCACCAACGATTGCTACCCCAGGAAAGTTCAGAAATTCTGACTCTTTTTCAGCAAACTCTTGAGCATTCATAGGATAGTATGTTTGACCACCTCTATTTTCAGGAAGACCAGCATTGGCATGTATAGAGATATATCCTGACCATATCTCAGAAAGCTTTTTTATATGCTGTTTTACTTGATCTGGACCAGTCCCACAGTTAAATCCAAGTGTAAGGATATCAAAAGGTTCCATTATAGCAGCTAATGTTTGAGCATCTGTTCCAATCAACATAGTTCCAGAAAGTTCTATCGTTGCAGATACCATTATAGGAATATCTAAACCTTTTTCTTTTGAAGCATCTGAAACTGCATGGATAGCTGCTTTTATCTGTAATGGATCTTGACATGTTTCTATCAAAAATAGATCTACACCACCATCTATAAGACCATAAGCAGCAATTTTATAACCTTCGTACATAGTATCGTAATCAATATGACCTAAAGAAGGTAGTTTGGTTCCAGGGCCAAGAGAACCAGCTACAAACCTTGGTTTTTCTGCTGTTGAGTATTGTTGACAAACTTGTTTTACTAACTCTGCTCCTGCTTTTGCTGTATCGTATGCAAGATGAGATATCCCATACTCTTCTAATACCCAAGGTAAAGAACCAAATGTATTTGTTTTTATTAAATCTGCTCCAGCTTCAGCATACTTTATATGAATACTTTTAATAATCTCTGGTGCATTTATATTTAAAATTTCATTACAACCAACTTTTCCATCCCATACATCCATATGGATAATCATAGACTGGATCATTGTTCCCATTGCGCCATCTATAACAAGAACTCTTTCTTTTATCAATTCTCTTAAACTCATATATCAAACTCCTATAATCTTTATTACTACTCTTTTTGATCTTTTACCATCAAACTCTAAATAAAAAATCTCTTGCCAAGGACCTAAATCTAACTTTCCATTTGTAATTGGAACAACGACCTGTAAATGTGTTAATAGATTTTTTAAATGGGCATCACCATTATCTTCCCCTGTTTGATGATGGTTATAATCTCTCTTAAATGGAGCTAACTCCTCAAGCCATTGCCATATATCTTCATGTAAACCTTCTTCATCATCTTGAATTATAACAGATGCAGTAAGATGCATAGAAGATATCAAACATAAACCTTCTTTTATACCAGATTCTTTTAAAGCTTCCTTTACTTCTTCTGTTATTCTTATAATTTCCCTTTCATTTGCCGTTTTAAATGTTAAATATTTAGTAAAACTTTTCATCTTCTAACTCCTTAAAATATGTAATAATATTTTAAACTTTTTTTCATATTCTACGAATAAGTATATAAAAGGAGGTTTTAATATGGTAAGGAAAATTTTATCTATTTTGTTTATTTTATCTATTTTTTCAACGTTTTCACAGGCTATAGAAAAAACAAGTATAACAACATCTGAGTATTTAGACTCAGCAAGGGATGCTCTAAAAACAGCTTATGAAAGTGGTGCAAATATAAAGGCTCCTTATGAGTATGGAAAAGCAGAAGGATTTTATAAAATAGCAGTGGAAAAAGCTTCAAACTTTAATCTTGAAGAAGCTGTTGATGCAGCTAAAAAATCTGTAGAATGGTCGTTAAAGGCATTAGAAAAATCTAAAAAAGGAGAGTAAAAATGAGGAGAGCTATTGCATTATCAGGATTAATACTTGGTTTAAATTTCTTTGCTAATGGGGAAAATTTAAATATAAGTGAAATAGAAGAAAAATTACAAAAATTAAAAGAAAAACATGCTTTAGAATGTTCACCAAGAGAAGTTGGACTGTTAGAAAGTTATTTAGAAAGTTTAAGAATATCCCAAAATGAAACAAAAGATGTTTCAAACATTATTTATCCTATAAAAGTAAGCAAAATTTTAACAGAAATAGAAAAAAATATAAACTCTGATAAAGATAATGATGGTATTCCTTGCTATAAAGAAATTGAACTTGGATTAAACCCAAATGTATCTGATAAAATAGAAAAAACAAAGATAGTAGAGAAAAAAGAAGAACAAAAATTGGATATTGCCACACAACCTAAAGAAGAACAGAAAGTTGATATATCTCCATTAAATCAGCCAGTTAGGATCCATTTCTATACAAACAGTGCAAAAATTAAAAAAGAGTATCTTCCATATCTAAATGTAGTTTCAAAATATCTGAAAACACATCAAGATATAAAACTAAAAATTGTTGGTTTTACTGATGATAGAGGAAGTAAAAATTATAATGATAAATTAGCATTAAAAAGGGCAAAAGCTGTTAGAGATTACCTGGTTAAACAAGGTATACCTAAAGATAGGATAAAAATAGAAGGAATAGGAAAAGATAATTATATAACGTCTAATAAAAATGGGGTAGACAGATTTACAAATAGAAGAGCAGAATTTTATATTATTTCCATAGAAAAATAAATTGGCTTCTGGAAGAACCCACGAATTAATAAACTTGGCAGTTCTTCCTCCTGTTGTTTATTATTTATCTCCAAACGATCTAATAAGTTTTTTAGGAGGGTACTTTGTAGGGACCTTCCTTTTATCTCCAGACAATGATATATACAACTCAAAACCAAACAAAAGATGGAAGATACTAAGATTTATATGGACTCCTTATACAAAGATATTTAAACATAGAGGAATATCCCACATACCTATATATGGGACAGTTACAAAAATGTTATATTTAATAGGAATAGTTTTAATTATTTTTTTTATTTTAGAGATTTTAAATATTTTAAAAGTCCACAATCAAAACATAAATATCAAAAGCATTCTATTAAATCCAATTTTTCTTTCCTTTATTATTGGTTTGATTTTAGCAGAGATTGTGCATATATTTACAGATATTATATATAGCACATTTAAAGGGTTAAAACCTAAAAAAAAGAGAAGATGATTAAACCTTTAAAACTATTTAAAATATTTGGAATAGAAATTAATATTGATTACAGTTGGTTTATTGCTTTTTTACTTGTAACATTAAGTCTATCTTATGGTTATTATCCATCTCTATATAAAGGTTTTGATAGCTATATATATTTACTCTTTAGTATGTTTTCTGCGATACTTTTATTTTCATCTGTACTATTACATGAGATCTCTCACTCTATAGTTGCTATAAAATATGGTATCCCAGTAAGAGATATTTATCTATTTATATTTGGTGGTGTTGCTATGATTGAACAAGAGCCAAATTCACCAAAAACAGAGTTTAAAATAGCAATAGCAGGTCCATTAATGAGCTTTTTCCTTGCATCTATATTTTTTACAGTTGCATATTTATATCCAAAGGATGATATTTTCAACGGCCTTATAAACTACATGTTTTTTGTAAATTTAACTTTAGGTATGTTTAACTTAATTCCAGCTTTTCCACTCGATGGAGGTAGATTATTTAGAGCTATACTTTGGAATAAATATGGTATACTAAAAGCTACAGAAATAGCCTTTAAATTTGGAACTTATTTTGGATTATTTTTAATCTTTACAGGATTTTTCTTTTTTATCTCAGGGAGCTTTTTAAATGGATTTTGGTTAATTTTTTTAGGATTTTTCATAAAAAAAGCTTCTAAAGATGCTTTCTTACAGACACAGATATCTGTATTATTGTCAAAATTTAGAGTGGAAAATATTATGAAAACAATGAATCCATTATATGAAGAACTACCTTTAAGAGAATTTTTAAACTACCACTACCCTTTAATTGAAACTAACATTTACCCAGTTTTAACAACAAATGGAGATATTTTATTTTTAGATAGGAATAGTATAAATAATTTTCAACACCAAGATATAAATAATCTAAAATTAAAAGATATTCTAAAACATATAAACTACTATATACTACCTGATGAAAAATTAAATAAAGTATACAATTTTATGAAAAAAAATAATCTCTATGATATACCAGTAAAGGATAATTCTACTTTTTTAGGAATTTTAAGAAAAAAAGATATAGATTATCTAATAGATAAACATCTAAAGGAAAGGAGAGATGAAAGTTTTAATTATAGAAGATGATAAAAACCTATCACACCTTATTAAAAAAAGATTAAAAGAAGAAGGATTTGAAGTAGTTCAAACATTTGATGCTGAAGAAGGATTAAGTTACGTGCTTTATGATAACTATGATGTGATAATATTAGATCTGATGCTTCCTAAAATGTCTGGTTTTTATGTCATAGAAAACCTAAGAAATAAAAAAATAAAAACACCTATCTTAATACTGAGTGCAAAAGAAAGTACAGAAGATAAGGTAAAAGGTTTAGAATTAGGAGCTGATGACTATCTGACGAAACCTTTTAGTTTTCCAGAACTAGTAGCAAGAATAAACGCTTTAATAAGAAGAAGTAAAACTATAGAAGATATATCTAAGTTAAAGTATGAAGATTTAATAATAGACTTACTAAAAAAAGAAGTATACAGAGGAAATAAAAAAATAGATCTAACATCAAAAGAGTTTGAACTTTTAAAGTATTTAGTAGAAAATGCTGAAAGGATTATAACCAGAAACATGATTTTATCAAATGTTTTTGAAATAGATTTTGATATAGAAAGTAATGTGGTTGATGTCCAGATTCACAGATTAAGGGATAAAATAGACAAAGGTTTTGAAAGAAAGCTAATACATACTGTCCGTGGCTTTGGATATGTACTTAAATACAATTAAAGCTTTAAACAAAATTAGCGTAAAGATTACCTTAATTTATTCATTAATATTGCTTACATCCTTAATCATATCATTTTTTGCTATTTATTCATTTTTTGAGATTTATCTTGATAATAAAACTAAAGAAGAACTTGTAGAAAAAGCAAAAAGCTATAAAATACTGTTTACTCAAGAAGGTTTATCAGGTTTAAAAAAACAGATCTTAAAAGAAAATGAAGTTATAAAAAACGTAGAGCAGTTTTATAAAATCTACGACTCTAAAGGAAATATAATACTAAGTACGAATATTTCTGTTTATACTTACAATATTGTATTTGATTTACAGAATTATAAAAAGCTTAAAACAGATAACTACCTAATAACTACTCAAGACCAATTTTATATAATGATTTATAAACTATCATCAAAGTATACATTAGTTATTGGAAAATCAAAAATAAATAATAATAAACTTCTTAATAGACTTTTACAGATTTTTTATTACTGGGGATTAGCAGTATTTATAATCTCATTTTTAGGTGGGCTTATCATAGCAAATTCTATAACAAGAAAAATAAAAAAAATAACAAATACAGCTAAAGAGCTCTCTACAAGTATGAATTTAAAAAGAAGGATAGAAGTAAAAAATTTCGGGGATGAGATAGATGAACTTGGAACAATTATAAACAATCTTTTAGATAGGATAGAAAACTTAATAAAAACATTAAAAGAAACTACAGAAAGTATAGCCCATGACCTTAAAACACCTATCTCCAGAATAAAAGCAGCTTCAGAAAATATGCTCATCAAAAACAAGATTACTAAAGAATGTACAGATTTATTAGTTTATATCATAGAGGAGACTAATTCACTAAACCAGATGATAGGAGATCTGCTAACCATCTCTAAATTAGAATCAGGAGCTATAGAGATTCAAAAAAGTAAACTAAATTTATCAAAAATAGTAAAAAATCTTTACAACCTCTTTAAAGATTATGCTAATACTAAAAATGTAAATATAGAGTTAGATATTCCAGAAGAATTATACATTTTAGGGAATGAAAACTATCTAACAAGAGCTATAGCAAATTTAATAGACAATGCTATAAAATTCAATAAAGAAGGTGGAAAGGTTTTCATTAAAATCTATGAAAAAGAAGATAAGGTTATTTTTTCTATAAAAGATACAGGTATAGGTATACCACAAGATAAAATTAACAAAATCTTTGAAAAATTTTTCAGGGTTGATGAAAGTAGAGGTATATACTTAGGAAGCGGTTTAGGATTAAGCTTAGTAAAAGCAATTTTAGATCAACATAATGCAACTACAGATGTTATAAGTATAGAAAACGAAGGAACAGAATTTACAATAACATTTCCAAAGATTACAAACAATGGGTTTTGCAGCAATAGCTGAAGAAAAAGCTTATTTATAGAATTTTAGCATATAAAGAGAGTTTAGATTATGTTAAAATAAAAAATCATTTCTTAAATGGAGAAGTAGATTGTATAAGTATATTTTTCTTTTACTTATGTTTTTAATTAACTCTTGCCAAAAATTGCCACCAGAAGCAGAATTTATAAAAAAGAACAAAATAGAAGGAAAAATAGTAGTAAATGATAAAATAAAAGAGAAATGCAAAGGAACATTATTTTTAATAGTCAGAAAAGGTATATCTCCACAACCTTTAGCAGTAAAAAAAATGGAACTATTAAAAGATAATAAAAATTTTAAAATAACACCTGCAGATGTATTAATTGAAAATTTATTTAAAGAGTTTAGTGGTGAAGTTATAATCTATGCAAAAGTATCTAAAAGTAGTAACCCTGCAGAAAGCAAGGAAAGTTGTGAAAGTGATCCAATAGTTGTCAAAACAGGAAGTAAAAACATAACAATAAAAATAGATAAATATATAGAGTAAAAGATGAAAGCTATAGTTATAGTAACAGGAAGTGAATTTGTACAAGGAAGAAAACAAGACAAAAATGGTCTACATATAGCAAAAACTCTTTTTGAAAGAGGTATTGATGTAGTTGGAATAATTTTTTCTCCAGATAGCATATATGAACTTACAAACTATATAAAATACGCTATAGATAGAGGAGATTTAGTTTTCATATCTGGTGGATTGGGCCCAACTACAGATGATAACACAAGACAAGCTGTAGCAGATGCTATAGGAGTTCCCCTTATCTATCATGAAAGTTGGTTAAACCACCTAAAAACATACTATAAAAGTAAAGGTATTGAAATTACAGAAGAAAGAAAAAGTATGGCTAAAATTCCATATGGAGCTGCTTTAATAGGAAATCCTGTTGGAAGAGCCGCTGGATTTATAAAAGTTTTAGATGATGTAAAAAAAGCTGTTGTAACATTACCAGGTATACCTTCTGAATTTAAACCAATGTTTGAAAAAGCTTTAGAATATTTAGAAATCAAAGAAAAAAAAAGATTTACCAAACTTTTTAGAGTTTTTGGTATCAAAGAATTAGACTTAAATTATCTACTTGACGACATAAAAGATTTAAGTTTTAACGTTTCTCCTAAAGGTGTTGATATATTTCTTTATGAAGACGATTTTAGTACTTTCAAAACTAAAGAAGAAAAGATAAAAGAGAGACTTGGAACTTACATTTATGCTGAAGATAACATTGAAATGGAAGAGGTTGTTGGAAATCTTTTAAAAGAAAACAATAAAAAAGTAGCTACAGCAGAATCTTCAACAGGTGGATTAATTATTTCAAGACTTGTAAATGTTCCTGGTTCTTCTTCTTATGTATTAGGTGGAGTAGTTAGTTATGCAAATGAGGTAAAAATCAATATTTTAAATGTAAATAAAGAAGATATTGAAAAATATGGAGCTGTAAGTGAAACTGTTGCAAAACAGATGGTTGAAGGTGTAAGAAAACTTCTAAAATCAGATATAGCTGTAAGCGATACAGGAATAGCTGGACCCACAGGATATAGTGATGAAAAACCACTTGGTCTTCATTACATAGGATTCTCTGATGGAAAAAATATAAAAGTTTATGAAGAGATTTTTGAAGGTGAGAGAAATGATGTTAGACTATATATTTCCCAGTTTGTTCTTAATCTAATTAGGTTGTACTTTATTAATAAATAAATTCAACTCTATTTCTACCTTTATTTTTTGCCATATATAAGGCTTCATCTGCCCTTTTGAAAGCATGATCAAAATTTTCTCCTTTTTTAATCTCAGTTGCTCCTAAACTAACTGTAACTTTCCCAATATTTTTAAAATTATAATTTTCTATATTAAACCTTATTTTTTCTGCAACATTAATAGCATTTTCTAAATTTGTTTCAGGTAAAATAACTAAAAACTCTTCACCACCCCATCTAATAATATAGTCTGACTTCCTTAATGTAATCTTCACAATATCTGCAACAGTTTTTAAAACGTAATCACCTTTATCATGACCATATTTATCATTTATTTTTTTAAAATGGTCAATATCAAATACTAAGATAGATAAAGGTTTGTTATTTCTATTAGATCTATCCATCTCTATTTGAAGTAAACTATCAATAACTGTCCTATTAAATAATCCTGTAAGCTTGTCTGTAATTGCTTTTGTTTCAGCTAAATTTCTCATTTTAATAACATATAGTATAAAAATATTTATTAGAAATAAGATAATTAATAAAAATCCTATTGTAATAAAAAAGTTTAAAAAAAAGCTTTTAAATACAAAATCTTCCTCATAAGAAACTACATAACCAACATTAGAATTTTTCAAATTTTTTATTCCAAAAAAAGATACTAATATATGTTTATTATCTAGCTCTATCGGAATTATAAATGAATCTTCTTTATCAATTTTATCTAAAACTTTTTCACGTATAATTTGATTTACTTCACTTACTTCACTAAATTTAAACTTTTTATAGGTTCTTGCATCTATAAAATAGTCTTTATTTATCTCACTCTCCACAAAACCTTTATTTTCTTTTATATTGATAAAATCTTTTTTCAATATAAACATATATGCTTTATCAAATGTCTTAGATAAATTTTTTGAAATTAAAAAAACGGAACATTTAAGTATAAATTACCTACATTTAATCTATCGTAATAAATAGGGTAGAAAAAAATAAGACTATCTGCAAAATCTTTGTCTATAAGAGATAACGTATTTGCTGTATTTACTATATTACCTATATCAGATAAATTATCTCCAAATTTATTAAAGTTATGCATCCTTAAAAAAACAGTTCCATCAGAATATACAATTATAAATCTATCAAATCCAACATCTTTTAAATATTTGTAATCTTGTAAGAAATAATTGTAAACGTTTAACCTATCTGAAAAATCTTTTTTTATAAGATTAGAGAAAATTTTATTATTTTTTATTTTTAAATTATAGTAAAGATTTGAGATGTTTTCATATTTTCCTATTTCAACAATAAATTCAGATTTTAATTGTTTTAACTTATTTTGTAAATATACTTCTTCTTTTTGAACCTTATCTCTATATAGAATAAAAATTATCAATAGAACAATGATAGCATTTGCTACAATTAAAAGCACTTTTTCTATATTCTTTTTCATTATAATATTTATACCTTTATTTTTTTATCTTATTAAATAAATATATTGAGAGGTTTAGTTAAATGCAAGAGAAGAAACTTTGGGGTGGTAGATTTTCAGAAAATACAGATAAGTTTGTAGAAGAGTTTACAGAGAGTATTTCTTTTGATAAAGAATTAGCTTTATATGATATTAAAGGAAGCATAGCCCATGCAAAAATGCTTGGTAAACAAGGCATAATACCGCAAGAAGATGCAGATTTAATTATAAAGGGGTTAGAAGAGATAAAAAAAGAGATTGAAGTAGGTAGATTCCAATGGAAACAAGAACTTGAAGATGTTCATATGAATATTGAAAAAACACTTATAGAAAAAATCGGAGATGTAGGAGGAAAACTTCATACAGGTAGATCAAGGAATGATCAAGTAGTTACAGCATTTAGAATTTATTTAAAAGAAAATGTAAAGGATATAATAGACCTTTTAGTAGACCTTCAAAAAGAACTTTTAAAGAAAGCACAAGAATATATAGATGTAGTTATGCCAGCTTATACTCATTTACAAAGAGCTCAACCAATAAGAGTAGCACACTATTTTTTAGCTTATTTAGAGATGTTTGAAAGAGATAAAGAGAGATTTGAAGATAATCTGAAAAGAATTGACATGTTACCATTAGGCAGTGGAGCTGTTGCTGGTGTAGATTTTCCTATAGATAGAGATTTTGTTGCAAAAGAGTTAAACTTTAATCAAATAATGAGAAACTCCATAGATGCTACAAGTAGCAGAGACTTTGCATTAGAGTTTTTAGCAGATGCTACAATATGTATGTCTAATATGTCAAGGTTTAGTGAAGACCTGATTATATACTCTTCTTCTGAGTTTTCATTCGTAGAACTCCCAGATAAATTAACAACAGGTTCATCTATAATGCCTCAGAAAAAAAATCCAGATGTGTTAGAGCTTATAAGAGGCAAAACAGGAAGGGTGTATGGAAATTTAGTTTCACTTTTAACAACAGTTAAAGGACTACCACTTGCATACAACAGAGATTTACAAGAAGATAAAGAACCTATCTTTGATAGTGTAAAAACGTTAAAAGGTTCAATAATAGGGTTAACAAAAATTGTTGAAGGTTTGAAAATCAATAAAAAAATTACAGAATCAGCAGCTGGCGGGTTTGCGTTAGCAACAGATTTAGCAAACTATTTAGTTGAAAAAGGTTTACCTTTTAGAAAAGCCCATCACGTTGTAGGAAGTATAGTAGCTTATCTTGTAAAAAATAATAGAGAACTTGAAAGTATAAAATTAGAAGAACTCAAAGATTTTAGCCCACTTTTTGATGAAGATGTTTTAAATCTTCTTTCTCCTTATGTTGTAGCTGATAGAAGAAAATCTTTTGGTGGGACTTCAAAAGAGCAAATTTTAAAACAAATCGATTTTTGGAAGAATAAATTGAATTTATGATTGTATTTATCTCAGTTTATCTTATTGTTCTTATTTTTATAGGTATTTTAGCTAAAAAGTTTATAGCTTCAGAAAGAGATTATCTTTTAGCTGGGAATTCTTTACCTTTATCTTTATCTATTTTTACTTTATTTGCTACATGGTTTGGTTCTGAAACAATACTTGGAGCAACAGAAGAAGTTTTAAAAGGTGGTTTTATACACATTATTGAAGAACCTTTTGGTGCTGCTTTATGTCTTATTTTTGCTGGACTTTTTATTGTAAGACCTTTATATAGAATGAATCTTTTAACTTTTGGAGATTTTTTTAAAGTTAGATATAGTAAAAATGTAGAACTTATTTCCAGTTTTATGTTGGTTATCTCTTATTTTGGTTGGATTGCAGCTCAATTTGTAGCTTTTGGGACAGTTTTTAAAATTATCTCTGAATTAGATCTAAAAATATCTATTTTTTTAGGATTTGTTATCTGCCTTATTATGACATTTTTCAGTGGAATGTGGGGTGTAGCGTTAACAGATTTTATCCAAACGTTAGTTATTCTAATAAGTATATTGGCTATTTCCCTAGATATTTTAATTTTAGCAGGAGGATTTTCTGCATTCGAAAAGATTCCACATTCTTACTTTGACATCTTACCTCAACCAGATTATTTAAGTTTAATAAGTTATTTCGTAGCTTGGATAACTATTGGTCTTGGTTCTATTCCAGGTCAAGATTTGTTTCAAAGATTTATGTCTTCAAAATCTGAAGAAGTAGCTTATAAATCAGCTATAATCTCTGGATTTATGTATCTTACAGTTGCATTGATACCTATTTTAACGGTAAGCATAATCTATTTTAACTTCAACTTTAAAACTGAAAGTACACTTTTAGATTTTATTTATTTAAATTCTGATCCTATTATAAAGTATCTATTTTTTGCTGGTTTGTTATCTGCTATAATAAGTACAGCAACAGCAGCTATACTTGCCCCTTCAGCAATACTAAGTGAAAACATTCTAAAGTATACATTTAAAAATATCTCTGATAAATCCTTATTGATATTAACAAAAACATCTGTAGTGTTTATAGCCTTTATATCTTTATTACTATCATATACAGGAGAAAGTATATATAACCTTGTAGCCTCATCTTCTATTATAACGTTAGTATCTCTTTTTGCGCCATTTATATTTGGACTTTACTGGAAAAAATCTAATGAGATAGGAGCTTTAGTTTCTATATTCTCTGGTTTTAGTGTCTGGTTTATTCTAAACTTTATATTTAACCAAGAAGTACTATCTATATTCTTTGGATTTATTACAAATATCTTTACAATGGTAGCCTTCTCACTTTTTAGTAAGAAGACTTAACCATTAATAGACCGTTATCTAACTCGAGAATATTCCTTTTACCACATTTTTTACAAATATCGTCTCCAAAACCATAACTATCAGAAACGAGAATTACAGAATTGTTTTCTTGACCACATCTACAGATGTAAGAAACTTCTTTGAACTCTAAATTAAGGTCTTTTAAGGTTTTCATTTTTTACACCTCCTATATTTTTAAATAATTTTACATAGGAGGTGTTAAGGAATTATTAAAGTACTATTAAGATTACTTTATTTTTTCACCTTTTTCATAGTTGGCATCAAAATATTTTAAAAACTCATCTGTTTTATCAAGTTCTGGTTTTCCATATAAAACAGCTTGTTTATCAACAATTAAAGAATAATTATTTGCCTTTGCGAAAGACTCAAGGTTTGTTTGAACAAGCTTCATAAATTGAGATAAAAGTTCATCTCTTCTCTTTAAAACTTCTTGTTGTTTTTGTATTGCAAAGTTTTGAAATTCTTCTTGAGATTTTTGATCTTGTTTTAATTCTTTCTGTTTTGCTTCAACTTCAGATTTAGCTTTTGATCCAGCCTCTTCTAAAAGTTTCTGTGCATCTTTCCCAGCCTTTGAGCTGTTTACAATAGTTTGAACATCTACAAAAATAATATCAGATGCCTTTGCAAATGTAAAGATAAAAAATAATACCAAAAACGACAGTAAAGATTTTTTCATGAAAACCTCCAGTAATAAAATTTTTAATTATTCAATAACACATATACATTCTGGTCTTTTTATTCTTAGTGCTACTATTTCAAAAACTCTAAAGTAATGGTCCATATTATCATAATTTACATAAGCTGTGATCATATCTTGAGAAATAAATAAATCTAAATTTTCTAATCCAGTAGAAACTACAACAGCTGTAAACTGAGGAATTACTGGTGTAGTAAATACACCTACATCAAAAAGTTTCTTTATCTGATCTATTTCTAATGTTCCACTATTTCCGTATAATCTATGAAGCATAGCATAATCTTGAGGGTTCAATACCAAAGCAAAATTATTGTAAAAACCCTGCTCATTTAGTTTTACAACAGCATTTAGTATATCTTTGAAAGCTTGACCTTCCATAGACCAATCTGATATATTAACAGAGTTTTTACCTTCTACATTTAAAAGACCAGGAAAACCGGTTTCTATATCTCCATGAAAGATAAACCTATCTTCTGCTACAGCAACTTGAGATGCTGCAGCTGCTGCAACACTAAAATCTAATTGAATATTAAATTTACTTGAAGTTTCAATATCTCTCCAATGAATTTTAAAATCTTTATAAATAATAGGGATGGGCAAATACTTCCTTTCTTTAACTTTTACTATTCCACATTCAGTTTCACCAAATAAACCACAAACACCAGAATCTCCTGTATCTATCGAATCATAAGGAACATGACTTACAGATGGGTCAAAAGGACCACTAACTTCTATAAACCTTCTACCTACAAGAACCCTTTTTGCAGTTTCTATCACAACTTTATCCAACCTTTCCCAATCTTGAGTTGATAACGGTGATTCATTTCTTTTTAAATATTCCATAATTTTCCTCCTCTCTTAAAATTATAGCATAAATATAGATTTTACAATTGAAATTTTCAATGATTAGCTATATTATAGATTATTAGCCGTAGCTTTAAGGTGGATTGCAGATAGCTTTAAGGCTATCTGAGAAAAGTCCGGACTCCATAGGGCAGGGAGCTGTTGAAAGACAGGTGGGGGTAACCTCACAGAATAGGGCCACAGAAAACAAACCGCCAATCCGCACACCATTTTGGTGTGGACATGGAGGCAAGGGTGAAAAAGTGGGGTAAGAGCCCACTACTTACAATGGTGACATTGTAAGTTGGTAACCCTCTCTCGGAGCAATCCCAAGTAGGAAGGCGATACCAGGCTTGCCCGGCCGATGCCTTCGGGTTGGGAGCTTAGATAAATGTCCACTAAAACAGAATCCGGCTTACTCTAAAGCTACGGCAAAACAAAATAAAAAAAGGTAAAGATGAACATATTCATTTTAACTATATTTACTGAATATTTTGAGTGTTTTAAAAAATATGGTATAGTAAACAAAGCTATAAAAAACAACTTAGTAAACATTCAAACAGTAGACCTTAGAAATTTTACGACAGATAAACATAAAACAGTGGATGATGTTGTATATGGCGGTGGTCCTGGTATGTTACTTAAACCAGAACCTATATTTAAAGCTTACAATCATGTAAAGAATAAAGTAGGAAAACCTTACACAATAATAACTGAACCTTGGGGAAAAAAGTTAAACCAGAATTTGGCAAAAGAATTATCACAGAAAGAAAATCTCTTAATAATATGTGGAAGATACGAAGGTGTAGATGAGAGAGTAAAAACATTGGTAGATGAAGAGATATCAATAGGAGACTATATTCTCTCTGGAGGTGAGCCAGCAGCTTTAGTTATAATGGATAGTGTAATAAGACTATTACCTGGTGCACTTTCAGATAAAGAAAGTTTAAACATTGATTCTTTTAGTGATGGGCTGCTTGGTTATCCAAACTACACAAGACCAGCAGATTTTGAAGGGTTAAAAGTTCCTGACGTTTTACTTTCTGGTAACCATAAGTTAATAAACCTTTGGAGAAGATTCCAACAACTAAAGAGAACATACACAAAAAGGCCAGACTTGTTGGAAAAAGCAAATCTATCTATTGAAGATGAAAAAATGTTAAAGTATATTATAGAATGTAAAGATTTTGAAGATTTTATTAAAGAGGTTAACGTTGCTAAATTTCGAAAAACCACCAATTGATGTACTTGAAGATGAAGATAAATATATAGTAATAGTAGATGTTCCAGATGTAGAAAAGGATGATATTGAAATTATTGGAGATGAAAGAAGTATAACAATAAAGGGAGTAAGACATAATAAATTTGCTGGAAAATATGTAATTATGGAAAGATTCTCTGGATTATTAAAAAGAACGATCAGATTTCCTTCATTTATAGATCTATCTCAAAGTAAAGCTTACTATCAAAATGGTACTTTAACTATACACATATCAAAGGCAAAAAATAAGTTTATAATAGATAGCATTTGTAAAATAATTATTTTCTAAAAATCTGAGGAGGTATGAATGGATATAGTAGACAAAAATAGAGATTTATTGGATTTACCTTTTACTTATCCAATAATCCCTACAAGAGATATAGTTGTTTTTCCTTATATGGTATTTCCTTTATTTATAGGAAGACATTTTTCTATAAAAGCTGTTGAAGAAGCTATAGAAAACAATCAAAGATTAATATTCTTAGCTTTACAGAAAGATAAAGATATAGAAGAACCGTCCCAAAATGATATTTACCAAATAGGTGTTGTAGCAAACATAATTAGAATGATGAAATTAGAAGATGGTAGAATAAAAATCCTTGTTCAAGGTGTCACCAGAGGAAAAATTAAAAATCTCAAAAAATTAGATGATTACTATCAAGTAGAAGTTGAAATTATGGAAGATTCAGAAGTTGAAAAATCTATAGAAGTAGAAGCATTAATCCACTCTACAAAAGACTTAATAGATAAATCAATATCATTAGGAAAACAGATTGTACCTGATTTAGTTGAGATAATAAAGTCTATTGATGAGCCAGGAAAACTTGCAGACTTAGTAGCATCTATTTTAGATATAAAAGCAGAGGAAGCTCAAAACATACTTGAAATTTTTAACCCATTAGAAAGATTAAGAGTTGTTCACGATAAATTTTTAAAGGAAGTTGGTATTTTAGAACTCCAACAAAAAATCAGAATATCAGCTAAAGAAGCTATAGAAAAAGATCAGAGAGAATACTTCTTAAGACAACAAATTAAAGCCATTCAAGAAGAACTTGGAGAAAGAGACGAAAAGAAAGAAGAGATAGAGAACTACCAAAGAAAAATAGAAGAATCTGGAATGCCACCAGAAGTCAAAGAAGAAGCTTTAAAACAGTTAAAAAGATTAGAAAAAATGCATCCAGATTCAGCAGAGGCTGGTGTAATTAGAACATACCTTGATTGGCTTATAGAACTACCTTGGAACAAAAGAACAAAAGACAGATTAGATCTAGAAATTGCTAAAAAAATATTAGATGAGGACCACTATAATTTAGAAAAGATAAAAGAAAGAATATTAGAATACCTTGCAGTATTAAAACTAAAAAAACAAAAAACAAAAGATAAATCCCTAAAAGGCCCTATACTATGCTTTGTTGGACCACCAGGTGTAGGAAAAACATCCTTAGGTAGATCTATAGCAAAAGCTTTAAATAGAAAATTTGTAAGGATATCTCTTGGTGGTATAAGAGATGAAGCAGAAATTAGAGGACATAGAAGAACATACGTAGGAGCTTTACCAGGAAAAATAATACAAGCCATAAAACAAGCTGGTACCAAAAATCCAGTTTTAATGCTTGATGAAGTTGATAAAGTAGGACTTGATTTTAGAGGAGACCCTACAGCAGCTTTACTTGAAGTTTTAGATCCAGAACAAAACAAAGAGTTTGTTGACCATTATATCGGACTACCTTTTGATTTATCTGAAGTTATGTTTATATGTACTGCCAACAGAACAGATACAATTCCAAGACCACTTTTAGATAGAATGGAAGTTATAAGGCTTTCAGGATACTCTGAAGAGGAAAAATTACATATAGCTAAAGAATACCTTATTCCTAAACAACTTAAAGAAAACGGTTTAGATGAAAAAAGTGTCAAATTTACAGATAAAGCTATTATCCTAATAATAAGAGGTTATACAAGGGAATCAGGTGTTAGAAACTTAGAAAGACAGATAGGTTCTGTAACAAGGAAAATAGCAAAAGAGATAGTTCAAAAAGGTAAAGAGAAAAAGTATAAAGTAACAGAATCGTTAGTTAAAAAATTCCTTGGATCATCGATATACACTACTGAAAAAGAGAAAGAAGATCAAGTTGGTGTTGTAACAGGTTTAGCTTGGACAGAAGTCGGTGGAGAGATTTTAAAAATAGAAGCTAAAAAAATGCCTGGCAAAGGAAACCTTGTACTTACTGGCTCATTAGGAGATGTAATGAAAGAATCAGCAAGAATAGCATACTCTTTTGTAAAATCAAAAGCTACTGAGTATGGTATAAACCCTGAAGATTTTGATAAGTATGATGTCCATATTCATGTTCCAGCAGGAGCTATACCAAAAGATGGACCTTCTGCAGGTATTGCTATAACAACAGCAATAGCTTCTCTATTTTCTGAAAGACAAGTTCGTTCAGATGTAGCAATGACTGGTGAGGTAACATTAAGAGGCAAGGTTTTACCAGTAGGTGGTTTAAAAGAAAAAATATTAGCTGCTAAAAGAGCTGGGATAGAAACAGTAATTTTACCTAACGATAACAAAGAAGAAGTATTATCAGACCTTCCAGAGTATGTAAGAAAATCTGTAAATCTTATACTTGTAGATCACATAGATGAAGTTTTGAAAATAGCACTAAAAGAGGATAAGAAAGAAATTGATAATAAGAAAAGCTAAAATAAAAGATGCCAATGAAATTTTTTCAATCCTTCAGTATTTTGCATTAAAAGAAGTATTATTACCAAGAAGTTTAAACAGCATATACGAACATATAAGAGATTTCTTTGTTTGCGAAGAAAATGGGAAAATAATTGGCGCTGGTTCTTTACATATTTACTGGGAAGATTTAGCAGAAATAAAATCCTTAGCTGTTAAAGAAGAATATCAACATTTAGGAGTAGGAACAAAAATTGTTGAAGCATGTTTGGAAGAAGCCAAGGAACTTGGTATTAAAAAGATTTTTGCCCTTACATACGTACCAGAGTTTTTTAAAAAACTTGGTTTTGAGATTACAGATAAATCACATTTTCCTCAAAAAGTTTGGACAGAATGTATTCATTGTGTTAAATTTAATGACTGTCATGAAATACCTGTATCAATAAGGTTAGATTAGATGAAAAAGATATACCTATGTAGACATGGAGAAAGTGAGTTCAACGCAAAAAAAATAGTCCAAGGACATATAGATACTGATTTAACAGAAAATGGTGAAAAACAGGCTTTAGCTTTAGCAAAATTTTTAAAATATAAATCTATTAAAAAAGTTATTTCTTCTGATTTAAAAAGAGCATTTAAGACTGCCAATATTGTAGCTAAAGAACTAAACTTAATACATGTCACTGACAATAGAATTAGAGAAATGCATTTTGGAACATGGGAAGGTTTAAGTTACGATTGGATATATAAAAATGCTTTAGAACATTTTCAAAACTGGCTTTCAAATCCAGTAAAATATCCATTACCAAAACAAGAAAGTATAAAATCTTTCCAAAGCAGATTAAAATCTTTTTTAGATGACATAAAAAATCACGATGAAGAATCTATTTTAGTTGTAGGACATGGAGGTTCAATACAGGGTATGCTATGTATTGCGATGGGCTTAGATATACAACACATTTGGAAATTTAAACATAACAACACTGGTTTATCTTTAATTTTAGCTAACGATAAAAGTTTTTCAGTAAAATATATAAATATGTCTTATCACATTGAACTTTTAGATAATGATTGTATTATAAAGTTATAATATTTTGTTATAAAACTTGGAGGTTTAATTATGGAAAATGTTGTAGTATATGAAAATAAAAACAAACCTTCCTATACTGAAAGTATAATTTTTGCGTTGTTAGTTCTTATATTTATAGGAGGATTTTTAAGTGTTGCTATGTTTACTGAAAAGATATCAAACGTTTTAGTTTTTCAAATATCTGGATTTGTATATGGACTTGCTGCATTAATGTATATATTTCAATTTTTCTTTAAAAATGAAAATATTGGGAAAATAGGAACGTTAACACTTTTTATAGGATGGGTTTTTCAAACAGTTGGTCTATTTTTAAGAGGCATTGAGTCTTACAAAATGGAAATATTCCATCCACCATGGACAAATCTTTATGAATCTTTAATGTTTTTTCCATGGTTAGCAGTAGGACTTTACTTATACATAGAAAAGGAGTATAAAACAAAAGTAATAGGAACTTTCTTTATCCCAATTGTAGCATTCTTAGTAATATGGGGACATAAATTTAATACAGATATAAACCCACTTGTACCAGCATTAAGAAGTTACTGGTTATATTTACACGTTTTAGCTTCTTTTGTAGGTTACGCTGGTTTTACTGTTGCTTTTGGTGCTTCTTTTGCATATCTAATTAAAGAAAACTTTAAAGAAAATATCAATGCCAACCTAATCCATTATATAGGTTTTGCTTTTAGTTTAATATTATCTATACTTTTTGGTTATCTTACATTAACAGGAGCTAAAGATATTAAAACGATGATTATTGGAATAATATTTATATTGGCATTACTGAGTTTAATATACTTTTCTACATTTGTTTTAAAACCTATAGGTAATAAACTACCTTCAGACAATTTACTTTCAGAGATAGCATTTAAATCCGTTGCTATATCTTTTCCTATTTGGACTGCATCTATAATGCTTGGTGGTGCTTGGGCTAACGAAGCATGGGGTAGCTATTGGAGCTGGGATCCAAAAGAAACATGGGCATTGATAGTTTGGTTATTCTTTGCTGCTTACATACACGGCAGAACTATAGGAAAATGGAAAGGAAAAACATCTGCATGGATCGTTGTAGCAGGATTTATAATGTTACTTATATGTTATTTTGGTGTTAACTTGTACTTTCCAGGTCTACATAGTTATGCAACAGAATAGTTTTAAAAAAATTTAAATCATCTAAATAAGTTATTTTAAAGTTAAGGAAGCTACCGGGATTAACGGTTATTTTATAACCAAGCTTTTCCATTAAAGTAGAATCATCGGTAGCTATGATATTTTCTTTCAATGCATACTCATGAACATTTAAAAGCTCTTTAAATTTAAATGTTTGTGGTGTCTGAACAATATATATTTCTTCTCTATTCAACGTTTCCAAAACGTTTCCCTCTTTTACTCTTTTTAATGTATCTGGTGATTTATAAGCAGTTATAGAACCATCCCAACCTTCTTTAACATTCTTTATAGATTCTAAAAACATATTAATATTAGCAAGTGGTCTTGCAGAATCATGTATTACAACAATATCACAATCATCTAAGGCTTTTAGACCATTGTATACAGAAAACTGCCTCTCTTTACCACCTGAAACTTTTATAATCTTCTTTTTAGATCTAACATCAATCTCTAAATCTTCTTCAGGCAAAACTAATATAACAGTATCTATTTCTGGAATTTTTTCTATTGTTTTTAGCGAATATTCAAAAATTTTAAGACCGCTTATCTCAATAAACTGCTTTTTATAGCCAAACCTATTACCTTTTCCAGCAGCTAAAAGTATGCATCCAATCATATTGCAAACTCCTAAAAATTGATTATAATCTTATCACAAAAAAACGAGGTGTCAAAATATGACAAGAGAGAATATAGAAAAACTTTTAAAAGAAGGTAAAGATATTGATTTAAGTTTTCAAGATTTAGAAGGAATAGATTTATCAGGACTTGATTTAAGAAGTATTACATTTACTGGAGCAAACTTAAAAAATGCAAATTTTGAATATTCTAATTTGGAAGGTGTGTTTATTGCAGATGTAAATTTAGAAAATAGCAATTTTAAAAACTCAAATTTATCAAAAGCTATTTTCCAAAGGGTAAAACTAAGAAAAAGTAATTTTGAAAACGCCAATCTCTATAGAGCTGCTATATTAGTAAGCGATGCTACTGGCAGTAATTTTCAAAACGCAAACATGTTAAACATAAGGATGGAAGATTCAAAATTTACTGAATGTAATTTCAACTATGCTGATATATGCTATGGGAATCTAAGAGGTTCTGATTTTCAAAAAGCTACTTTTATAAAAACAAAATTTAGTTATAGTGATTTCAGGAAAACAAAACTCTCTGGTGCTTGGTTTGAAAATGTAGAAGCAGAAGAAGTTTTAATTTATGGTAGAAAACCATGGCTTGAAGGGACAAAAGCCGAAATTAACTACTATAAGATCTTACCAAGTAATTTTGATGACTAAGATACTTTTACTCTTAAAGAATTTGCTATAACAAAAACACTACTTAACACCATTGCAAGTGCTGCAAATATAGGGTTTAGATGTCCGCTAACTGCTAAACCCATTCCAATTATATTATAAATAAATGCCCAGAACATATTTGTATATATTACCCTTTTGACTTTCCTTGATAGAATTATAATCAATGGTACCTTTCTTAAATCGTCACCTATCAAACTAATATTAGCAGATTCTCTAACTAAGTCTGTACCACATCCCATAGCTATACCTATATCAGATTTTACTAAAGCTGGTGCATCATTTATTCCATCTCCAACCATAACAATAACTTTCCCTTTCTTTTGCTCTTCTTCTATTATTTTTAGCTTATCTTCAGGTTTTAAATTTGCTCTAACATCTTCTATATTTAAAGATTCTTTCAATACTTTGGCAAAATATTCACTATCTCCTGTTAAAATTCCTACTTCTACTTTGATTTTCCTTAAAGCATCTATAGATATATAAGATTCTTTCCTTATCTTTTGTTCAAAAGATACAAACGCTAAAATCTCCTTTCCATCTGAAAGGAATGTAATAATCTCCCCATTTTTTAAAGCTTCTTCCTTTAAAATTTTTATTTTTTCATCATAATCTGTGCTAAACTTTTTTAAAAACTCTTCACTTCCTAAATAGTATGTTTTATCTTTTATCTTTCCAGATACACCTAATCCATAGAAAACTTTAAATTCTTTTACTTCGTACTCTTTACAATCTTTACACCAAGATAAAAAACTTTTTCCTAAAGGATGTTCAGAATTTTTTTCTAGAGAGTAAAAAATATTTTTTGATTCTTCATCTTTAAAGTAAGTTGTTGAAACTTCCATTATTCTTTCTGTAATAGTCCCTGTTTTATCAAAAAATACTTTTTTTACAGATGATAGTTTTTCTAATATGTCAGCACCTTTTATAATTATTCCTTCTTTCATAGCTTGACCTAAACCAAGCCATAAAGCTAAAGGTGCACCTATACTAAATGCACAAGGACAAGATATAAGTAAAACAGATAAAAAAACAATCAAAGCTTTTTCAAAACCAGAAACATAAAACCAGTATATAAAAGATGAGAGAGATAAAATAAATACTACTGGTAAAAAGTAAAATGCTATTTTATCAGCTAAACGGTTTATAGGTGCTTTTGTATTTCTTATCTCTTTCATTATCTCTATAAAACGATTCAATGTCCATTGAGATTGAGGCTTATCAACTAAAATTTTAAAAGTTCCATCAAGAACTACAGTACCAGAATAAAGTAAATCTTCCTCTTTTTTTAAAACTGGATTAATTTCTCCTGTTAATATAGATTCATCTAAATGACCAATACCTTCTAATATAACACCATCAGCAGAGACTTTATCTCCTGGTAATACTTTAACAATATCACCAACTCTGATATCTTCTACAGGGACTTCTATCTCATTTCCATCTTTTATTACTATAGCTTTTTTAGCTGATAAATCTAAAAGTTTTTTCATAAAATTAGATGCTTTAACTCTTGAAGAAGTTTCTAAATATCTTCCAAATGTTACTAAAACTAAAATCATCGTTGCAGTTTCAAAGTAAATTGCATTTTTACCAGTTAGTACTGAATAAACAG
>JBBIPN010000014.1:0-24258 GCA_037442825.1 Sulfurihydrogenibium sp.
GCTTAGGTCATCAATCTATAGGTCAAGCTTTTGGTGGAAATATAGTAAAAGCAAAATGCTTAATGCATGGAAAAACTTCAAAAATATTCCACAATCAAAAAGGTCTTTTTGAAGGTATACCAAATCCGTTTAATGCTGTTAGATATCACTCATTAGTTATTGATGAAAGTAGTTTACCAGAAGATATAGAGATAAATGCCCGTTCAGAAGATGGTGAAATAATGGCTATAGAACACAAAAAATATCCTATATGGGGTGTTCAGTTTCATCCAGAATCTATACTTACTGAGTATGGACACAAACTTTTAGAAAATTTTTTAAATCTTGCAAAATCAAAGGTCAGACAGTAACTTTCCACCTTTTCCCCAGTTTTCTCTATCAACTTCATCAATTACAATATAAGTAGAACTTGGTGGTTTACCTGCTACCTCTTCTAATAATTTTGTTATTCCTTCAACAATCTTTTCTTTTTGTTCTTTTGTAAGTTTTCCTGCAACCTTCACGTTTACATAAGGCATATTTAATCCTCCAAATTGTACTGTTTTATCTTTCTATACAAAGAAGATAAATCTATATCTAAAGCTTTAGCAACTTCTTTTAAATTATTATTATATACTTCCAAAGCTTTTTTAATAACTTTCATCTCTACTTCTTCTTTTACATCTTTTAAAGGTTTTATTGTCAGTTTAATAGCGTCTTCTTTTAATATTATATTTCCAAACATATTTGGTGGTAAATCTCTATTGTATACAACAGATTCACTGTTTAGTATAACAATCCTTTCCATTAAGTTTTTTAACTCTCTAACATTTCCAGGCCAAATGTAGTTTAAAAATGTTTTTTTAACTTCCTCAGATAAAATTGGTGGTTCTACTTTATTTTCTAAAGAAAACTTTTTTATAAAGAAATCAGCTAAAAGTAATATATCTTCACCCCTTTCTCTAAGTGGTGGGACAGTTATAGGTATTACAGACAATCTAAAAGCTAAATCTTGTCTAAATTTACCACTTTCTACTTCTTTTTGTAAATCTTTGTTTGTTGCTGAAATAACCCTTAAATCTACTTTTATATTAGTATTACTTCCAAGTCTTGAAAACTCTTTTTCTTCAAGAACTCTAAGAAGTTTAGCCTGTGCTGAAAGACTCATATCAGCAACTTCATCTAAAAATAATGTTCCTTTATCTGCCAACTCTAACTTTCCTATTTTTCTTGTAAATGCATTTGTAAAAGCTCCTTTTTCATATCCAAAGAATTCAGACTCAAAAAGTTCATCAGGAATAGCAGCACAGTTTACATCAACAAATGGATAATCTTTTCTATTGGAAAGATAATGTATAGATTTTGCTACAAGTTCTTTACCAGTCCCATTTTCTCCAAGTATTAAAACCCATGCATTTGTTTTTGCTACTTTTTCAATCTGTCTTTTTAACTCTTGTATTTTTGGACTGTTGCCAACTATCTCAATCTGAGACTCTTCCTTTCCTTTATAGTATTCTAAACTTTGCTTTACTTTTATCTCTTTTTCTATCTTTTCAATAACAGCAAATATTGTATCTGTTGACAATGGTTTTTCTAAAAAATCAAATACTCCTTCCTTTATTGCTTCAACTACAATAGGTATATTTGCATGTCCAGAAATCATTACAATAAATGTATCCTTTGAATGCTCTTTTATAAACTTTATAAGTTCTAAACCTTCACCATCAGGTAACCAAACATCAATAAAAGCAATATCAAAAACTTCTTTTTTAATCAGCTCCTTTGCACCGACTAAACTTGAAGCTGTTAAAACGTTATAACCTTCATCAGAAAGTATACCTTTTAAAAGACTTTGGATATTTTTTTCATCATCTACAACAAGTATATTAAGCATTTTTTACCTCAAATCTTAAAACTCTCTTTGATATTCCACACATTATCTCATATGGTATAGTTCCTACCATATCAGCAACTTCTTTAAAACTAATTTTTTCATTATTATCATATCCAAAAACAGTTACATAATCTCCAACTTTAACATCTTCAAAATCTGTTACATCTATTATTGTCATATCCATAGTAACGTTTCCAACAATTTTAGCTTTTTTTCCTTTATAAAGGACATAACCTTTATTAGATAATAATCTTGGCATACCATCTGCATAACCAAATGCAACAACTGCTATCTTCATATCTCTATCTGCTATAAATGTCCCATTATATGATATGCTACTACCTTTTTTTATGTTTTTAACTGATATAATTTTAGCCTTAACAGTCATAATCTGTTTTAAATCAATTGGAAAATCTTCTGAAGGTTTTTCTCCATACATTGCAATACCAACTCTAACAGTATTACAAAAATCACATTTATAAACCAACCCTGTAGAGTTTTGTGTATGTATGTATTTAGGGTTTATATTCAAATTATCTAAAATATATTTAAGCATTAAAATTTGGTTATTTGTTAGTTCCTTATTTGTATCAGCTGATGGAAAATGAGAAAGAACACCTTCAACATTAAAATAATCTAGATGCTTTTTTATATTTTCTATATCTCCTTTACAAAAACCAAGTCTACCCATACCAGTATCAAATTTTATATGAATGTTATTATTTTTTAGAAACTTAGCATTTTCTATCTGCGTAAAATCGTAAACAACAGGTGTTAGATTATATAGATTGTAAATATCTACTTCCTCTTTAAATAATCCACCTAAAACTAAAATTTTCTTATTTATACCTTCTTCCCTTAATTCCTTTCCCTCAATAGGTGTAGCTACACAAAAACCTTCTATAAAATCTAAATTTTCTATATTTTTTGACACAATTACACTACCATGACCATATGCATCTGCTTTTACTACAGCCCATATTTTCTTATTGGAAAGTTTATATATTTTTTGTAAGTTATCCTTTAAAAAATCAACATTAATTTCAGCAAAGCTTCTATATATTATTTTCAATTTCCTCCTTCTTTTTATGTTATTATAGTTTAACAAAAATTTAATATGTATGCGAGGGTAGTATGCCCGAAAAAAACCCTGCTGTAGTTGGATATGAAAAAGCAATTGACAAATTAAGTAATATAGATATAGGAGCAATTGTCTTTTTACTTTTTTTAGTAATAATAATCATTTTAGCAGTTTTAATATTAAATGTTTTATCTAAAAAACTAAAAGCAAAAGCACAATGGAATGAGTTTGTAAAATATGCAAAGGAAAGAGAACTAAATAACAAGATGATTCTAATTCTTTGGGAATATTCAAAAAAAATGGGAAGGGATCCATTTTTAGCTTTAGAATTTAAATCACCTTTTGAGAAAGTCATAGATCTTTATATAAAAGAAAATCTTGATTTTGATGAAAATTTAATAAAGGAAATGAGAGAGAAGCTCGGATTTGATTATTTACCTTCTTTTGTACCTATTACAACCACTAAAGATATAGACCTTTTTCAAGGTGGAATTATTAAAACTGAAGAAGGGAGAACTTACAGAGCTTCCTTGTATGATAAAGATGAATTATATATGTACTGGGTTATAACTGATAAAACATCTCCATCTATAAAACCAGTAGATAAAATAAAAGTTGTTTTTACAAGAAAATCAGATGCTTCTTATATTGTTGAATCTACAGTTGAAGATGTTGTAAATCAAGGTGGAAACATAATATTAAAACTTTTACATACATTTGAAATTACAAGAATACAAAGAAGAGAGCATCCGAGAGTTGATATAGATATGGAGGCTATAGTAGGTAAAAAATATACTGAAAATAATCAAGAGATTACAAAATGGATTGTTGGAAAGATCTATGATATTAGTGCTTCTGGAACAAAATTCTGCATAGATTCTGAAAATAAAGAAAGTATTAACTTAAAGATAAGCGATGAAGTTTTAATAACATTCTCTCTAAATGAAAAGGATTTTCAACTAAAAGGAGAAATTGCAAATATTTACGAAAAACAAAAAACAGTATGTTATGGTATTAAATTTATAGAAATAAAAGAATCTCAACAAAGATATATATTTGATTTTGTTAGAAAAGAGCAGCAAAAGTTGTTGAGTCTCTATAAAAAACAATCTTGAAAAAAGTAGATATTTTTATATTATAAAGAGCTAAAACGTTGGAGGTTTTTTATTATGGATTTAAACAAAATTAAAAAAGATTTATTAAAAAAGAGAGAACAGATATTAAAATCCTTAGATGAGTTTTCAAAAAGTGATATAAATGAAAAAACAGGTGTTGGTGATGATGCAGATAGTGTAACAGAAGAGTTAAGTAGAGAAACACAGTATAGATTAACTCAAGCTGATAGAGAAACGTTATTTTTAATAGATTTAGCATTAAAAAAAATAGAAAATGGTACATATGGCATATGTGAAGAATGTGGAGCACAGATAAATGAGAAAAGATTGAAAGCTATACCTTGGGTAAGGTTATGTATAGATTGTAGTCAAAATGAAGAAATTGTTAGAGCTTTCAAACAGAAAAATGAAGAAGAGATGCTTTACAACATCATACCTCCAACATTAGGGGAAGAGGAAGAATCTAAGAATACACAGACAGAATAATGAAGAATAAAATAAATATATTTTTTTTCATAGCGGTTTTAATAATATTTTTAGACCTTTTGACTAAAAGTATAGCTGAAAATAATCTTAACAACCTTATTATAGAGGTAATACCTGGATTTTTTAATCTTGTTTTAGTATGGAATAAAGGAGCTGCTTTTGGCATTATTGCTAATGCTCCAGATATTATTAGGAAGATTATACTTATAGGTTCTTCTACTATTGCAGCTGTTATAACAACTGTATATGTTATGAAATCAAAAGAAAAATTATCAATGTTTGAAGTTGTCAGTTTATCTCTTATAGCAGGTGGATCTGTTGGAAATCTATATGATAGATTTTTTATTGGTGCAGTTAGAGATTTTTTAGATTTTTATATAGGTCAACATCACTGGCCAGCTTTTAACATTGCTGATGCTTCTATATCTATTGGTATCTTCTTATTTATTTTTTATGAAATATTTTTAAAAAAAGAAGCATTTAGAAAATAAAGGGTTATAATATATTCTAAGAACTTTTTGGAGGAAATATAGATTGATAGGTTATTTAGTAAAAAAAATATTTGGGACTAAAAACGATAGAGAAATAAAAAAGTTAAGGGAAATTGTAAATAAAATAAACAAATTAGAACCTCAACTTGATGAACTTACAAATAAACAGCTTATGGAAGAAAGTTTAAAACTAAAGGAAAAAATTCAATCAAATTCACATATTTCTGAAGCCATAACACAAGGAGAGATAATAGAAGAATTACCAGTTGCTTTTGCTATAGTAAGGGAAGCAGCAAAAAGAACGATTGGTCTTAGACCTTTTGATGTACAGTTGATAGGTGCTTTAGCTTTACATAAAGGTATGATTGCAGAGATGAAAACAGGTGAAGGTAAAACGTTAGTTGCTGCAATTGCTATATACTTAAATGCATTAACAGGTAAAGGGGCACATCTTGTTACAGTAAACGATTATTTAGCAAAAAGAGATGCTGTTTTAATGGGTAGTATATATAAATTCTTAGGTTTATCAGTTGGTGTTATAAATACAAACAGTATATCATACCTAATAGACTGGACTGATGAAGAAAAGTTTAAAAAAGCTGTAGAACTTGATAAAAGAGTTTGGGAAAAAGGATATGTCGGTGAACTTTTACCACCTGAAAAATACGATGTTGAAGCAAAAAAGGACTTCTTTACAGTTGCTGTAGAATCTGATAGAAGATCTGCCTATGAGTCAGATATTACATATGGTACAAATAACGAGTTTGGTTTTGATTATCTAAGGGATAACATGGTATTCTCAAAAGATCAAATGGTTCAAGTAAAAGGTCATCATTTTGCAATTATAGACGAAGTAGACTCTATACTTATAGATGAAGCAAGAACACCACTTATTATTTCTGGTCCATCTGGAGAAGATGTATCTATATACTACTCAACAGATGCATTTGTAAAAACCCTTACGAAAGATGAAGATTTTACTGTTGATGAAAAAAATAGAAATGCAGTTTTAACAGAAAAAGGTGTAGAAAAAGCTGAAAAATACTTTGGAATAGAAAATCTTTATGACCCAAGGAATGTAGATATACTACATGCTATAAACCAATCTTTAAGAGCCAACTATCTCTATCATAGAGATAGGGATTATGTTGTTAAAGACGGGGAGATTGTTATTGTAGATGAATTTACAGGAAGATTAATGCCTGGTAGAAGATGGTCAGATGGATTACATCAGGCAATAGAGGCGAAAGAAGGGTTAAAAATACAAAGTGAAAACCAAACATTAGCTTCAATAACATTCCAAAACTACTTTAGAATGTATAAAAAATTAGCAGGTATGACAGGAACAGCAGAAACAGAAGCATTAGAATTTAAAGAAATATACAACCTTGATGTACTTGTTATACCTACAAATAAACCAGTAAAAAGAATAGACTATCCTGATTTAGTCTATAAAACAAAAAAAGAAAAGTTTAACCAAGTTATTGAAGAGATAGAAAGGTTACATAAAGAAGGTAGACCTATTTTAGTAGGTACAGTTTCAGTTGAGACATCAGAATACTTATCAGGATTACTAAAGAAAAAAGGAATTTCTCATAATGTATTAAATGCAAAAAATCACGAGAAAGAAGCAGAAATTATAGCCCAAGCTGGAAGAGTTGGAGCAGTAACGATATCAACAAATATGGCAGGAAGAGGAACAGACATACTTCTTGGTGGTAACCCAGATTTTTTAGCAAAAGAAATTTTAAAGAAAAAAGGATTAACACCAGAAACAGCTACAGAAGAACAGTATAGTCAAGCACTTAAAGAAGCTCAAAAGATAACATTAGAAGAGAAACAAAAAGTTATAGAACTTGGTGGGCTTGCTGTAATTGGTACAGAGAGACATGAAAGTAGAAGAATAGATAACCAGTTGAGAGGTAGAGCTGGAAGACAAGGAGATCCTGGAAGTTCGAGATTTTTCTTATCTTTAGAAGATGATTTACTTAGGCTTTTTGGTGGTGATAAGTTAAAAGCTCTTATGGATAGATTAAAAATACCAGAAAATGAACCAATAGAAAGTACTATGGTATCAAAAGCTATAGAAAATGCACAAAAAAGAGTAGAAGGTCAAAATTTCCAAATAAGAAAGAGACTTCTTGAATTTGATGATGTTATGAATAAACAACGTCAAGTTATCTACTCTCTAAGAAGAGATATATTAGAGGGAATAAATCTAAAAGATGAAATCAAACTATGGCTTACAGATGTACTTCTCTACTATTTAGACAAATATGCACCTGCAGAAGAGTATCAAGAAAAATGGGATTTAAAAGAACTAAGAAATTCAATGAAAGAGTGGTTAGGAATAGATGTTGATATACAGCATAAAGAATGGGATAGGAAAGAACTTGAAGAGCATATTTTAAAACATTTGGAAGATTTTTATAATCAAAAGGAAGGAAAATTAGGCGAATCTTTAATGAGAGAATTTGAAAGGTATATAACATTACAAGTTTTAGATAACTTATGGAAAGAACACCTGCATAACTTAGATAGATTAAGAGAAAGTGTTTATTTAAGAGGTTATGCTCAAAGAGATCCACTTGTTGAATACAAAAAAGAATCTTTTGAACTTTTTGAAGGTATGATGTTTAAACTCAAATCAAACACTTTAGAATATTTATACAAACTTCAAATTCAGTCTGAAGAAGTATTGGAAGAAGAGAAAGTAAAGAAAGAAAAAGAGTCTGAAAAGTTATTAAGAAAATCTTCTCAAAATATACAACCAGAAGAAAAAAAGAGGAAGGTTATAAAGTATAAAAATAGAATGGAGAGAAGGAAAAAGTAGTTATTCTCTCCATTTTATAGAACAACCAAAAGAAGGTGGTTGATTTTCATCGATAGGTTTACCTTGTGCTAAGTTTGTTATAGCTTCTTTTAGATATTCTTTTTTTGTTTTTGTCTCATCCTGCCAGTTGTCATCTAATAAACCGTGATATACCAACCTTTTTTGATTATCAAAAAGATATATATCAGGTGTACACTGTGCTTTAAAAGACTTTGCCACTTCTTGTGTTTCATCTATTAAGTAAGGGAAAGGAATATTCCATTCTTTTATCTTTTCTACCATCTTTTCTGGTGCATCTTCTGGATAGTTTGGATGAATGTTTGGATTTATAGCTACTGTATTTATGCCAAGTTCTTTTGCATACTGGGATAATCTTATAACTCTTGGCCATACAGCTAAAGCATAAGGACAGTGATTACACGTAAATATAACCAGTAAACCTTTTTCACCAAAAAGGTCGTCACTTTTATAAACTTTTCCAAAAGGATCTTTCAACTCAAAAGATGGAATCTCACTACCAAGTGGAATATCAACAGAGTACATTAAAGCCATTTTCAAACACCTCCTTTAAAAAATTCTAAAAGCTCTTTCAACTTATTAATCTCTATCTGTCCAGGAGCAAAAGATTCCCCAATATAAGTATAGGTTATCAAACTACCAAATACAAACCCGGCAACTCTACTTATTTTCCCAATATCTCCCATAGCTATTGCAACAATATTTTTATATCTATTTTTATGTGTGATATATAAAATCTTTGCTACATCTTCAAAACTGTTTGATTTAAAAGCATACTTTACTATATCTGCCCCTTGAGATTTAGCATTGTCTATTAGATTTTGAATAAAATCTTCAGAAGGTGTTTTTTCAAAATCATGATAGGACATAAGCAATATTTTATTATTATTTTTAACTAATTCTACAACAGTTGGTTTTAAAGCTTCAGATGTATACTCTATATCTACAATATCAACATCTTTTACAATACTATTAAAAATCTTTAATCTATCTTCATCAGGTATATCACTACCACCTTCTAGTTTAGACCTAACAGTTGCTAAAGCTTTAAAGTTATAATCTTTTACTTTTTTTACAATACTGTTTATGTGGTCTAAATTTTTATTTTTAAACTGATCTATTCTTAATTCTATGATATCTATATTTTTTTCTTTAGCTTTTTGTAATGTGTTATCTATGTCAGTATCTGTAATAGGCAAAGCTATCAATGGCATTTTTTCAAACATCTACCAGCCTCTATTTGTTTTTTTCTATAAAAATTTTATCATAGTGGGAATTATATATAGAAGTATCTTTAGAAATTTTTTGTTTGCAAAAGAAAAATTTTTTGCCATAATATTTTTGTAACTTGGCAATTAAATAATAAGCAGGAAAGGTTTTTTTGTTTATAAAAAAGATTTGTCGTTGACATTAGATAGCACAAAAAACCCTGCAACGACAAGTTAAGTTATTGATAAATAAACATTTGCAGGTTATTTACTTTTTGTTTTGTAGTGAAAAAAGAATCAATCTATAAACACAACTTTCATCTATATATCAATATATCCTAATCCTTCACTCTAATATTTTTCATTAAAACCACAAAACCTAAATGTAATTTTAAATCTATAAAATTTTTATGTTATAATATTTTTTCTAATTTTGAATCAAAAGGAGGTTTTATATATGTATGCTGTTGTAAAAACTGGAGGAAAGCAGTATAGAGTAGAACCAGGAACGTTGTTAAAAGTTGAAAAACTATGTGCAGAAGAAGGTCAATCTATAGAGCTTCCTGCTATATGTGTAAAAACTGATGATGGAAATTTAAAAACTGAAGGAACTGTAAAAGCTACTATTTTAAGACATAACAAACACAAAAAAATCTTAGTATTCAAATACAAAAGAAAGAAAAACTACAAAAGATTAAAAGGACACAGACAACCTTATACATTAATTAAGATTGAAGAAATAGTTTAAGGAGGTAATATAGTATGGCATCTAAGGCAAGTGGTGGTTCAACACGTAACGGTCGCGATAGTATATCTAAACGTCTTGGTGTAAAAAGATACGATGGTCAAACTGTAAGAGCTGGAAACATATTAGTAAGACAAAGAGGTACAAGGATTTATCCAGGAAAAAATGTTGGAATGGGTAAAGATTATACACTCTTTGCACTTGTTGATGGTAAAGTTAAATTTGAAACATCAAAAGGTAAAAAAGTAGTTAGTGTTTATACTGTAGAAACTGCAGCATAACAAAAAGGCTCTATAAAAGAGCCTTTCTTTCTAAAATGTTCTACTTTGAAAAATCAAAAATTTTAAAGTCTATAAGAGATTATTTTTATAAAACACAAGCAATAGAGGTTTTTACAGATATACTTCAAGATTTTCCAAACTTAGACAACAACATCTACCCTATAGAGTTAGAAGTATTTAATGAAAAAAAAGAAAAACTAAAAAGATATCTACACACATCTCCAGAACCACAGATGAAAAAAATTCTATCAGAAATAAAATCTGATATATTCCAAATAACAAAAGTGTTTAGAAACTTTGAAGGTTCTTTTAAACATAAAATAGAGTTTACAATGTTAGAATGGTATAGAGTAGGTTATAATTTACAAGATTTAATGGACGATACAAAAAATATATTTATAGAAACTACTATATCTTTATATAAAAAACCAAAGATAGTATACAAAGGAAAAACTTACGATTTAACGAAGTGGGAAAGTATCACAGTAGATGAAGCTTTTTATAGATATACTTCTATCTATCCAGATGATATTGACAAAATGAATAAATTTTTAAAAGAAAGAGAAAATTATTTTATAGAAACTGAAGATTTTGAAGAACTATTTTTTAGAATATACGCTTTTTATGTAGAACCTTATTTAGGTTTAAAAAATCCTACATTTATATATGAATATCCGCCAGTACTATCTGCTTTTGCAAAAGTAGAAAACAGTAAAGGAAAAAGATTTGAAGCTTATATACATGGTATAGAACTTGTAAATGGATACTGGGAACTAAATGATTCAATCGAACTTGAAAGGAGATTAAAAAAAGATTTAGAAAAGAAAAAGTTAGAAGGTTATAGTTACAGTATAGATTATGAGTTTGTAAAAGCATCAAAAAATCTGCCAGAATGTAGTGGAGCATCCTTAGGTATAGACAGGTTAATTATGGTTTTACTAAATAGAGATTCTATCTAATCATGATATATAGGTTCTAAAAACATAATATCAGCTATTTGGTTATTTTTTAAAGAGTATAAACAACCATCTATAGATATAGAACCAACAACAGGTATAGAATTTTTCCAGTTAAGATTAAGATTTTTTTCAACAACAACTAAATTATCTTTTCCAAAAAATCTATTTTCGAAATCATCTAAAGATGAGATAATCATATCTTCATTGTTTAGTTTATAAGCTACTTTACCTTTTCCAATATTTACTACAGCAACTACATCTCCACAAAAATAAGAATATTTCCAAACGAGAACATCTAAAGTTTTATAATAATAAATTGGTACACTAAGGGAATAAGCCAAGGCTTTAGCTGTAATAACACCTACCCTTAAGCCAGTATTTGACCCAACACCAATATTTACAGAGATACCCTTTAAATCAGAAAGATTTATTTTTACTTTTTTAAAAGCTTCATCAATTTCTGGTATTAAAATCTCAGAAAATGGTTTTGGTTTTAAATACTCCCTTCCTAAAACTACTTTAAATTCATCTATCAACGATATTCCAAAATTATCTGAAAAGGTATCTATACTTAATATCAAACTAACCCTCTTATAAAGTTTTTTATTACATAAACCGAAAATTTATTATAACTGAAAAAATTTAGGTAAATGTTGTGAACAAGATAGATAAGGAGAAAGATATAGAAGAAATGTTAGAAAATTTATTAAAGGAGCAAGAGATGACTAAAGAGAAAATAGAAGAATTGAAAAAATTAATTCAAGAAGGAAACTATAACATACCTGTTGAAGAAGTTGTAGAAAAGATGTTAGAAAAATTTAGAAAGAACAAAAAACCATAAAGGAACAGTTATAAAACTAAAAATTATTCCTAACGCAACAGAAGAGACTGCTAAATCTTTATCTAAATCAGCTTGAATAACATAAATAGAAGCTAATACCATAGGTGGCATAGCAAGTTGCAAGATGGATACTTTATAAGGTAAAGACGTATTAAAACTTAGTAATATTAAAATTGTTAATAAAATTAATGGAGAAAGAAAATGTTTGACAAATAAAATAAGAGCTGTAAGTTTTAATCTATTTTTGACATTAGAAAACCTTAAATTTAATCCAACTGCAAAAAGGACAAGAGGAATTACAGTCATTCCTAATTTATTTAAAAGGTTTAAAAATATATCTGGGACAGTAAAAGGTTTTATTAAAATTGCAACTACCAAAGCTATAAAAGGCGGAAACAGTAATAAATCTTTTAAATTTATCTTTATAGCACCTTCTTTTGCATAAGATATAATAAATGGAGCAAGTAAAAATATAGGTAAAAACATAGAGATATTATCAAAGATTACTGCATACCTCAAACCTTCATCACCATAAAATGAATGTATAAAAGGATAACCTAAAAACCCAGTATTTGCAAAAGTAGACATTAAAATAAATGTAGATGTTGTTTCCTTATTTAGCTTTAATATCTTAGAAATAATAATAGAAACCACTATTGTTAAAAAAATGGAAATCCAGCCAAATATAACAATACCTACAACATCAAAGCCAAACTTTAAATTGTAGATATTGTATATAACTAAAGCTGGAAATCCTATATTCATTATAAAATCTACATAAGCCTGTGAGTAAGTTTGTGGAATAATATTTAGCTTTCTTGCTATATATCCAATTATAAAAAACACAAATATCTGAAAAATATTTTCAATCAGCATTTCCAAACCTTAACTATTTTTTAAACCGGAAATTTTATCATAAACAAGTTTATAAACAACAGGAAGAATAAGTAGTGTTAAAACTGTTGATGTAAAAATACCACCTATTACTACAACAGCAATAGGTTTTTGAGTTTCTGAACCTATGTCGTTTGTTAGTAAGATAGGTAACAAACCAAGAGATGCTGCTGTAGCTGTTATTAAAATAGGTCTTAACCTTAATCTTGTCGCTTTTTCTATAGATTCATTTATATCAAATCCATTTTGTAAAAGTTGCCTTATGTAGGATATTAAAACTACACCGTTTAAAGTAGCTATACCAAACACAGCTATAAAACCAATAGCAGCTGGAACAGATAAATTAAAGCCGGATAAGTAAAGAGATAAAATACCACCAATAGTTGCAAAAGGTACGTTTAACATAATAATCAAAGCATCTTTTACAGAGTTATAGTTTATATACAACAAGATAAATATCAAAAATATCGCTATTGGGACAATAATAGAGAGTTTTTTCATAGCCCTTTCTTGGTTTTCAAACTGACCTGCAAACTCAATAAAATATCCTTCTGGTAGTTTTATTTCCTTTGATATTTTTGTTTTGATTTCATTTATAAAACTTCCCAAATCTCTTCCTTCAAGATTAGATTGAACCAATGCATACCTTATACCATTTTCATGTCTTATTTTATAAAAACCTTCTGAAATTTCTATATTTGCAACATCAGACAAAGATAGTAAATAACCGTCTTTTGTTATTATAGGTATGGTTGATATTTTTTCTAAATCGTTAATCTGATCTTCTAACCTTACTATGATTGGAAATGTTATTAATCCTTTTTTCAATCGGTTAACTTCATAACCAGAGAAATATTTACCTACTATTGCTAAAACTTCTTCCCCTGTTAAGCCATACTTACTTAAAACCTCATTTTTTGGAATAATTTTCAATTGTAGTTTACCACTTTGACTTTCTGTTTCAACATCTACAGAACCTTTTGTGTTTTTCAATATCTCTTCTATCTTGAAGCCTATTTTATTTACAGTATTTAAATCATCTCCAAAAACTTTTATAGCTACTGTCGATTTTACCCCAGAGAGAAGCTCGTCTATTCTCATCTGAATAGGTTGAGTAAAACTAAAATCTACACCAGGAAAATCTTTAAGTTTTTCTCTAAGTGCATTTTCATACTCATCTCTTGATTTAAAATTTTTCCATTGGTTGTAAGGCTTTAAGGTTATAAATGTTTCTATATAACTTACATCTTCAGGTTCACCCTTTTCAGCTCTTCCTATATTTGAAAATGCATTTTGAGTTTCTGGAAAAGATTTTGCCATTTCCTCAACAAAATTAGCAACTTTTTTAGCATCATCTAAAGAAACGTTTGGATTTAGAAAACTTTTTACAAGAACTGCACCTTCATCTAAAGTAGGGGCAAACTCTGTACCTATTCTACTCAATAGAAATACTGAAAAGAAAAAAACAACAACAACAGATGTTAATACTATTTTTGGAAATTTAAGGAAAATATTGAGTAATTTATGATAATAGTTATTTAAAATTTCCATAATTTTTGTCTCTTCTTTATTACTTGGTTTAACAAAGTAGTAAGATAAAACTGGTATAAATACAAATGCAACTATTAAAGATGAGAAGAGAGCAAATATTATTGTTAATGCAAGTGGTTTATAGTATTTACCTTCTACCGATTCAAAACTAAATATTGGAAGAAAAACAATAGATATAATCAAAATAGCAAATACAACAGGTTTAAAAACTTCCTCTACAGATAAACTAACAATTTTTAATTTAAAAGGTTTATCTTTTAAACTATCTTTAGAATGGAAAAAATGTCTATAAATATTTTCTACTACTACAACAGTAGCATCTGCAAATAGACCTATACCAATAGCAAGCCCAGCTAAAGACATAAGATTTCCACTTATATTAAACCATTTCATAAAAATAAAAGCCATAAGTAATGTAATAGGTATAGATATTACAACTAAAATAGCAGTTCTAACATTACCAAGATAAAAAATCATAGCAATAGTTATTAAGATTATCCCTTCAATTAATGCTTTTGTTATTGTATTTATAGCTTTTTCTGTAAGATAAGATTGATCGTAAAGGATTTTTATATCTACATCTTTTGGTAATATCTTTTTTACTTCTTCAAATCTATTGTAAAGTTTTGAAACTAACTCTTTTGTATTTGTATTTACTCTTTTTAAAACAATGTTTCCTTGAACTTCTTCGCCATTTAATGTAAAAGCTCCCCTTCTGTTTGGGACTTCCAATTCAAAAACATCAGAAACATCCCCAACATTTATATATACACCATCTATAGATTTTATTGGTATATTTTTAATATCTTCTATCTTTTCTAAATAATTAATACCTCTTACAATAAGGTCACCTTTAGATGTTTTTGAAAAACCACCACCTGAAACTATACCATTCTTTTCTATTGCTAAGGATAAGTCTTCTAAAGATAGACCTAAAGAAATAAGTTTATCAATGTTTGGTTTTACAATAAAAGCCTTATCAGGTCCCCATTGACTAATCTCTTCAACACCATCTACAGATTTAAATAAAGGTTTAATCTTCCATTCTTCTAATGTTTTTAAGTCAGTAAGTGTATAATTTTTTGATGTTAACGCATATATCAAAACATTGCCAAGTCCAGAAGAGTTTGGACCCATTACTGGATTATAATTGGATGGTATAAAAGCTTTAGCATCTGAAAGTTTTTCCATAACTAATCTTCTTGCAAAATATATATCTGTTCCATCTTTGAAAAAGACAGATATATAAGATAATCCAGGTAAAGATACGCTTCTAACAGTACTTACATCCTTTAGACCTGACATAACTGTTTCAATATTTTTAGTAATAATGGTTTCAACTTCTTCAGCAGACAAACCTGGAGCTTCGGTATATATGTTCACTTGTATAGGTGTTGGATCTGGAAAAGTATCTATTGGCAATGATTTATATGAATATATACCTATACCAATAAGAATAGTTAGAAAAAAAATAACAATAAATCTATACGTTAAAATTATGTTTATCATTCCAAACCCCCAAAAATCTCGGTTTTAAGGAATAAAACACCATCTATAACAACTTCATCACCTTCATTTAAACCAGATACAACTTTTAAATACTTACCACTTCCTTCTACTTTAACCTCTTTTAGCTTAAAAGAGTCATTCTCTTTTACAAAACAAAAAGTTTTTCCATTTTCTTTAAACAATGCTACCGAATTTACCATCAACCCTTTATCACGACTAACAGGAACTTTTATATTTACAAACATGTTTGGTTTCAAATTTTCTTTTGGATTGTTTACTACAACTCTTATATCATTTCTCCTTGTTTTTGGATTTATATCATGATTGATTAGTGATATTATTCCTTCTAAATCTTGACCTGTAGGAGATACAACTTTAACCTTCTGACCCTTTTTCAAGTTAAATGCTGTCTCATAAGGTAACTGTCCTATAATCCATAGTCTTTCATGGGAATGGACCTTCATTATTTCTTCAGCTACCCTTACTGAACTACCTTTAATAACCTTTAAATCTGATACATAACCATTAACTCTACTTCTTAATATAACTTTACCATCTGAGACTTCTCCATAAGAATTTAACATTTTAACAAGGGCGTTATATTCTCCAAGATTTTTCTCATACTCTATTTTTGCATTGTAGTATCTAACATAGGGGATAACCTCTTCTTTATATAACATCTCTTCCCTTTCTAAAACATCTTTTGAAGCTTTTAGTTTGACCTTTGCCATCTCAATATTTGATTGAATGTTTACTACAGTTGGAGAGTATATTCTTAAAAGAATCTGTCCTTTTTTTACGTCATCTCCTTCTTTTACATAAATATCATCAACTACACCATCTAACGTTGAAGATACAGAGAGACTTAAAGAAGGGTCTTCTTTTACTTCTGCTGGGAATATTTTATAATCAAAAAACTCACCATACTTTACTTTTTCTGTTTTTATATTTAGCTTTTTTACAACTTCTGGTTTTAATTTTATTTCCTGTGAAAAAGAAAAAGAAGAAATAACCATTAAAATTAAGATTATGAATCTCATAACATTCCTCCTAATTCAATATAACTTCCATAAACTTTATGAATCTGATTTAAAATATCTAATCTGTACTTAAGTGTTTCATAATATTGATTTTTAACAGTAAAAAATTCAAATAAATTTATCTCCTTCAGTTTATAAGCTTTTTCGCTAAGTAAAAACTGATTTTTCATTGGAGTTAAAACATTCTTATCAATCTCATCTAACTGATTTTTTAATATCTGATAACTTTCTTTTATACTTTCATATTTATATTTGAGATTTTCTATCTCATAATCTTTTAGATTTTTAAAACTTACTTTCTCGTTTTGGATAGAAACTATCTCCCCTAAATTTCTATAAAACACAGGAATTGAAAAATCTATTGTAAAACCATAACTATACTTTCTATTGGAAATTTCATTTGCAACTAATCCAAAAGTTATCTGAGGTTTTGATAAAGCTTTTTGATACTGATAGGCATAGTTTAGAGATTCTATCTTTTTTTCTATAGCTTTTATCTTTGGATTATTTGATATATCTATATCCCTAATTGTTGGTAAACTTTCTATATTCCCTTCAACATCATCTACACTTAATCCTGTTAAAGAAGAAAGTTTTTTTAAACTTTCTAAATAGTTATTTTTAGACAGATTTAGTTTAACAATAGATAAGTTATATTCTCTCTCCGCTCTTAAAAAATCTAATTTACTTACCTCTCCAAGTTGATACATCTTTTTAACAAATTCATACGTTTTTTTATTTAAATCATTTTCTTCTATAACTAAGTTGTATAGAGATCTTAAATATAAACTTTCGTAAAAAAGTGTGTATATTTCAGATAAATAGCTATTTTTAAGAGATTCAAAGTTAAGATAATAATAATCTAAATCTTTTAAAAACATATTTTTTTCATAACTCATCTGGTGGTAGAGTTTCAAAGGTTGAGATATAGAAAGCTGTGTTATACTAAATCCACTATTGTTCCCAAAAACCCTTCCAAACTCTATATACCCTTTTGGATTTTCAAAGGATGAAGCTTTTATAATACTTCCTTCAAAAGATTTAACTTCAAACTCTTTACTTTTTAAAAAATTACTATTTAAACTTTTCTCTTTAATTTCGTCAAAAGTCATTGAGTAAGCAAAACTAAAAAGTAAGAAAATTAGAAAAATAAAATACATGTCGATTCCTCCTTTGGAAAATTATTTTAGATAGTAATATTATTATTTATGCAGTGATAGGAGGCTTAAAGATTTCTTTTTTTAAGATTTTTAGATTAATTTGATACTTTAAAATCGGTTTTTGAGATATTGAAAATTCTTTAAAAGAAAATGTTTTGTTTTGATTTTCAATATAGTGCATATGTAGTGTTTCATGAACATTTTCTAATGAGTTTGGTATTTCAGTTTCTTTCTCATATGTATAAGAAGATTTTGAAATACTTTCCTCAGCAACAATAATCACATAATCATGAAAAACATTAAACCCTATAGCAAACAAAAATAAAACTATAAAAATTTTTTTCAAGTTAGTTCTCTAAATATTAATCCTAATAAAATTATACCATTATTAAATTAATTAAAGCAGAAAAATTTATTGAACTTTATAATATTTATTCTAAAAAAAATTAAAGAGGTGATGATGGTAGTAATTTTTGATGTAGATGGTGTTTTAATTGATGTTACAAAATCTTATCACAATGCAATAAAAGATACTGTTGATCACTTTTCAAATAAAAACACACCACTAAATGAACTTCTTGATATAAAACTAACATTTGGTATAAATAACGATTGGGATGCATCTGTTGCTGGTATAATTTATGCATCATCTTATAAAGATTTAAATACATTTAAAGAGATTTTTAAACCATACAGCCAAAAACTTGAAGATTTTTATAAACTTGCAAAAGAATTAGAAATCAAACTTACATCTTATCAAGAACTTGTAGACTATTTTGAGTCAAGATATAAAATACACAGAGATAAAGAAGAGTTAATAATTCCTCATAATGTGCTATCAAATATTAGACAAATATCAGAAATAATGGGTGTTATTACTGGAAGACCATTTTCTGACCTTGACTATACATTTAAACTTTTTGATTTATATAAGTACTTTGACTTTATAATAACAGAAGATGATATTCCTAATCCACATCTAAGAAAACCATCTTCCTATCCTCTAAAAATATTTTTTGAAAAGATAGAATACAAAAATCCTGTTTTTTATATAGGAGATACAGTTTCTGATTTAATGATGGTTTATAACTACAATAAAGAAGAAAATAAGAATGTTGAATTTATTCTTTACAAAAATAAACACAACTACAATTTACCTTCAAGGTACAAGGTAGAAAATCCAGAAGAAATTTTAAATATTATTAAAGGAGTAAAAAAATGATAATAGCAATAGATGGCCCTGCTGGTTCGGGGAAAAGTACAGTCGCAAAACTATTAGCAGATAAGTTAGGTTATACGTATATAGATACTGGAGCTATGTATAGAGCAGCAGCTTTAAAGTTATCAAAATTAAACGTAGATTTAAACAATGAAGAAAAAATCATAAACATTTTAGAAAATACAGATATCATTCTTAACCAATCTCAAGTTTTACTTGATGGAGAAGATGTTTCTAAACTTATAAGAACGGAAGAAATAGGAAATATAGCATCAATAATAGCAAGATATCCAAAGGTTAGAAAATGGATGGTTAACCAACAGAGAGAATTAGGGTTAAAAGGGGAAGATGTAGTAATAGAAGGAAGGGATGCAGGAACAAAAATATTTCCAGATGCAGATTTAAAAATCTTTATGACAGCTTCACCAGAAGTTAGAGCAAAAAGGAGAGTAGAACAACTTAAAGAAAAAGGCTTTATAGTAGATTACAACCATATACTTCAAAAAATCATTGAAAGAGATAAACTTGATTATGAAAGAAAAGAATCTCCACTAAGACCTACAGAAGATTACATTAATATAGATACTACTGATAAAACTATTGAAGAAGTTATTGATTTTATAATCTCATTGATAGAGAAAAAATGAAAACTGTAGCATTACTTACAGATTTTGGCACAAAAGATGGTTTTGTTGGTTCTATGAAAGGCGTAATTTTAAATATAAATCCAGAAATAAATATTGTTGATATATCCCATGAAGTAGAGTCTTTTGACATTTTAGAAGGAAGCTTAATAATCTATGCAACATATAAATACTTTCCAAAAGGTACTATATTTGTAAGTGTAGTAGATCCAGAGGTAGGTACAGAAAGGAAACCAATTGTTGTAAAAACAAAAGATTATACATTTTTAGCACCAGATAATGGAATACTTACATTAGCATTAAAAGACCAAAAAGTTGAAAAAATAGTAGAAATTAAAAATGAAAAATACATATTAAAAACAGATACAAACACATTTCATGGTAGAGATATATTTTCTCCAGTTGCAGCATACATTAGTAAAGGAGTAGATTTATCAGAAGTTGGTCCTGAAGTAGAAGACTTTATAAAATTAAATTTTCCTACTGTTTATAAAGAAAAAGATTTCTATGTAGCTAAAATAATAAAGTTTGATAAATTTGGTAATGCTATAACAAATATAGAAACATTACCAGAAAATTTTGAGATAGAGTATAAAAACTTTACTATTACTAAAATTTCCAAAAATTTTTTAGAAGGAGATAAAAATAAACCAAACTTAATAAAAGGTAGTTTTGGCTTTTATGAGCTATTTGTTCCAAAAAATAGCTTTAAAGACAAATTTAGTGCTAAAGAAATGGAGAAAATCATTTTAAAAATTAAGTAACAGCAATTATCCAGTTATCTCCTAAGTCTCCAATTACTTCAAGTGTTGGATCATAGTTCTTTTTTAAATCATCTAAAATTAAGTATAAATCTTCTATAAAATCTGGTGACGTTATTAAATCAAGTATTCCTTCTTTTCCATGTCTCGTTCGTGGCAATGTAATCCTATCATAACCATTCATAACCATAGATATAAAATTCATCTTTTCTGAATTACATTTTATAACCAAGTTGACACTTTTTTTAGGTACATCTTTTAATTGTTCCAATAAAGATTCACCAAACATTCAGTTAACCTCAATTATATTTATAAAACATTATTTTATCATTTTTTTAGCTTAGAATTTAGATTTTATAATTTTTTGCTATTTTTACTTGACTTAAAAATCAAACAGTGTTATATTTTTATGCAAATTTTATTAAAAGGAGGTATTTTGTATGTCAAAGGCAACTATATTGTGGACAAAAATCGATGAAGCTCCAGCGTTAGCAACTTATTCACTTTTACCAATCATGAGAGCATTTACAAAAGATTATGAGTTAGAGATAGAATTGAGAGATATTTCGTTAGCAGGTAGAGTTATAGCTCTATTTCCAGAATACCTAAGAGAAGACCAAAGAATATCTGATGAATTAGCTTATTTAGGAGAACTTGTTTTAAGACCTGAAGCAAACATTATTAAACTACCTAACATATCTGCATCAATTCCTCAGTTAATAGCTACAATAAAAGAACTTCAATCTCAAGGCTATAATTTACCAGACTTTCCAGAAGATCCAAAAACAGAAGAAGAAAAAGCTATTAGAGATAGATATATGAAAGCTGTAGGTTCAGTAGTTAACCCAGTTTTAAGACAAGGAAACTCTGACAGAAGATTGTCAAAATCTGTTAAAGAGTTTGCTAAGAAATATCCTCATAAAATGAAAGCTGTAAATCCAGACTCAAAGACTCATGTAGCTCATATGGTAAGTGGTGATTTTTATGAAAATGAAAAATCAGTAACCATTAAAAAAGATACTGCAATAAGGTATGAATTTGTTGATGAAAATGGAAATGTCATAGTTTTAAAAGATAATCTTAAAGTTGGTATTGGAGACGTAGTTGATGGTACATTTATGAGCAGAAAGAAGTTAAGAGATTTTTATGAAAAAGTATTACAGATAGCAAAAGAAGATGATATTTTATTTTCATTACACTTAAAAGCTACAATGATGAAAGTTTCAGACCCTGTAATGTTTGGAGATGCCATAAGAGTATACTTCAAAGAACTTTTTGAAAAACATGGTAAAGAGCTTGAAGAAATTGGATTTAATCCAAACAATGGATTATCAGACTTAGAAAGCAAACTTTCTAAACTACCAGAAGACAAACAAAAAGCTATTAAAGATACTATAGCTGAAATTTACAAAAAAAGACCAAGAATTTATATGGTAGATTCTGATAAAGGTATCACAAACTTACACAAACCAAATGATGTAATCGTTGATGCATCTGTACCAGCAATTATTAAAAATGGTTTACAAGGATGGGGGCCAAATGGTGAAGAAGATTATTGTGTAATCACAATCCCAGATAGAAACTATGTAACTATGTACAAAGAAATAGTTGAAGACATCAAAACAAATGGGCAATTTGACCCTGTAACAGTAGGTAGTGTAGCAAACGTAGGATTAATGGCAATGGGAGCTGAAGAGTATGGTTCTCATGATAAAACATTCTTCCCACCAGCAGATGGAACTATCAGAATAGTAGACGAAGAAGGAAATGTACTAATCGAACACAAACTGGAAGCTGGTGATATATACAGAAGCTGTATTACAAGAGATATAGCAATTAGAGATTGGATAAAACTTGCAGTAAACAGAGCTAAAGAAAGTGGAGAACCTGTAGTATTCTGGTTAGATAAATACAGAGCTCACGATAGAGAACTTATAGGAAAAGTAAAAGAAGAGTTGCCAAAATACGATCTTTCTGATGTTGAGTGGTATATAAAAGCACCTGAAGATGCTATGAAATTTACATTAAAAAGATTTAGAGCTGGATTAAACACTATATCTGTTACAGGAAACGTTTTAAGAGACTACCTAACAGACTTATTCCCAATTATTGAAGTTGGTACTTCTGCAAGATCTTTATCTATCGTTCCATTAATTGCAGGTGGTGGCGTATTTGAAACTGGAGCTGGTGGTTCTGCACCTAAACACGTAGAACAGTTTTTAAAAGAAGGACACTTAAGATGGGATAGCTTAGGAGAGTTTTTAGCATTTGTAGAATCATTAAAGTTAGCTTATAAACAATTAAAAACATTACACGGAAAAGATAATCCTAAAATCTTAGTTTTAGCTGAAACATTAGATCAAGCAATACAAAAATACCTTGAAAATAATAAAACTCCAGGTAGAAAAGTTGGTCAACTTGACAACAGAGGCTCTCATTTTTACCTTGCTATGTACTGGGCAGAAGCATTAGCAAACCAAAATAAAGATTCAGAACTTGCTAAAAAGTTTGAGAAAGTATTTGCAGAATTAAAACAAAATGAAGAGAAAATTTTAAAAGAAATTGCAGAAACTGAAGGAAAACCACAAGATATAGGTGGTTACTACCATCCAGATAATACAAAAGCTGAAAAAGCTATGAGACCAAGTGAAACATTCAACAAAATAATTGACTCAATATAATTTAACAATCTTTCATTTCTCAACCCTTCCCTTAAAAATAGGGAAGGGTTTTTATTTTTTTCTTATAAAATAAAACAGTGTTTGATTTTTTACTTAATAGTATGTTATAATTTTAATCATAAAATACCGCCTGCTGGGTTTTAAAGATACGGCGGAATAAAAGTAGCCCAGCCTGTAGTAAAAAACTACAGATGGAAGGGACAAAATGGCACAGAGAGGAATAAGAGAGTATGATGGAAAAAGAATTATAGCTCAAAATTGGAAAGATTACTTCCAAGATGCTTTTAACTATGAATTTAAATCTGTTTTAGTAACACCAGAGACAGATTTTGAAAAACTTCCTGAAGAATATCCTTGGTTAAAAGATACTCCATTAGTTGCAAAACCAGATATGCTTTTTGGAAAAAGGGGAAAGCTTGGATTAGTTCTTTTCAAAATTAATAAACCTGGTGATGTTACATATGAAGATGCAGTAAAATGGATTAAACAAAAAATGCAAGAAGAAGTAGAAATAAACGGTGTAAAAGGACATTTAACACATTTCCTTATAGAACCATTCGTACCTCATAAGCCAGAAGAAGAATACTATGTATCATTTTCTATGGGAGATGATTATGATACTGTATATATGTCCGCCTTTGGTGGTATAGATGTAGAAGAAAACTGGGATAAAGTCGTAGAAGTTAAAATACCACCAACAGCATCAGATGAAGAAATTGAAAAATTAATAAAATCTAATACACCAAAAGAGATAAAAGATAAAGAAAAGTATAGTGATTTTGTAGTAAGAGCTTATAAAATGTTTAGAGATTTACATTTTGTATACTTTGAAATAAACCCTCTTGTATTGGTTGGAAACAACGCTCAT
>JBBIPN010000015.1:0-23384 GCA_037442825.1 Sulfurihydrogenibium sp.
GCTGCCGGTAAAACTCTACATAAACCAACTTCTTTACCTTTTTCTATAACATACCTTACTATAGTAATATCATCTATAGCTGGAATAGTGTTTGGCATACATACAACGGTAGTATAACCACCTGCTACAGCTGCTTTGCTACCGGATTCTATATCTTCTTTGTACGTTTGACCTGGATCTCTAAAATGAACATGTAAATCTACAAATGAAGGACAGACAATTTTTTGTGAAGCATCTATTACCTCACATCCTGCAAATGGTACTATATCCTTTTCTACTTTTTTAATTAATCCTTTTTCTATTAAAATATCAAACTTTCCGTTTAAATTGCTTTCAGGGTCTACAACATAACCATTTTTAATCAGTATCATAAAACCTAACTCCTATGTTTTAAATATAAAGTTAATATAATATATAGGATTTTGCAAATTAGAATATAAGCTTCCCGAGACGAGAAACTCTAATACCAGGTTTTTTTAAATCAATTGAAAAATATGTTACAAAAGCTTGACCAACAACATAATCATCAGGTACAAATCCCCAAAATCTACTATCTTTTGAGTTGTCTCTATTGTCTCCCATAACAAAGTAGCTATTTGGTGGCACCTCAATAGGTCCAAAATCTGCTCCTATTCCGTCTTCTATTTCCATAATATTATATGAGTATTCTTTTCCATCTCTTCTTATAGTTGTTTCTTTATACTTTATGACTTTTTCATTTTCTTCTTCATAATAGCCATCTGGAACTCTTTTTAAAGGTTTTCCATTTAGATAAACAATATCATCTTTTACTTCAACAATATCTCCAGGTAAAGCTATAACTCTTTTTATAAAATCTATAGAAGGGTCTTCTGGATATTTAAAAACTATCACATCTCCTCTATCTATCTTTGACAATCTGTTGTTGTGATGATAAAAGGTTATATTGGTGAATGGTATGCCTATGTCCCAGTTTCCATATACAAGTTTGTTGACAAGTATAAAATCTCCAACTAAAAGGGTAGGTTTCATTGAACCAGAAGGGATATTAAACGCTTGAACTAAAAACACTCTAACAATTGATACAACAATAAATATAAAAATTAATGTTTCTATTATATGTTTAATAGATTTCTTTTTATCTTCCACTCTTCTACTCCTTCCATAAACCTAGTCCTTTTTCTCTTGCTTCTTTAAAGCATTTTCTAAATTCTTCTTCGTATTTTATATTTGGCTGAATTGTTAAAGGCATAGCATAACCATTACATATAATTTCTTTATTTAACATTCTCCCATCTTTTAAATAAACATAAGCTAAAATTCTTCCATAACGATCTTTTGATTGAACATCAAACTCTAAGTAAACTTTATCACCAGGTTTTACTAAAGATTTGGTAAATTCTTTTGCTTTTTTACCAAGTTGTATAACTGTTTCTGCATCTCCAAGGTTTTTTTGCTTTTCTACCCTTTTATTCATTCTACTTTCAGGAGTATCTATACCTATTAGTCTAACGCGCTCTTTATTACTATTTAGTATTACTACTATAGTGTCTCCGTCAACAACATGAGCTAAAGTTGCTTCTTCTAGGTTTTTTAAATTTAAATCATTGTTTTCAACAGTATCATTACTATCACTTTTACTACAACTAAAAATAAAAAGGATAAAAATTAATACTAAAATACTGTATCTACTCATTTTAATTTCCTAATTTTTACTAATTATAGCTTCATCAGTATCTAAGGAAGGTTTTTTTGTTTCTAAAGGAACAACTTTTACAAAGTTATTAATTTCTTTTTCAAAATTATTTAGTATCTCTTCAGCTATTTTGCTATCTGTATATACTCTATGCTTTAAAAGTAGCTTGTTTATTGTATCTTTATCTTCTTCATCTAACTCGTCTAATTTTACATAAGATTTGTTTATTTTACTTTCAACAACACTGTTAGGGTCATATATGTAAGCAATACCACCAGTCATACCAGCTCCAAAGTTTATACCAATATTACCAAGTATTAAAACTGTTCCTTCTGTCATATATTCACATCCATGGTCTCCTACACCTTCAACTACCGCTGTTGCTCCACTATTTCTAACAGCAAATCTTTCTCCTAATATACCAGATATAAACACTTGACCACCAGTTGCACCGTAAAGGATTGTATTTCCAGCAATTACGTTTTTATGGCTTTCACCTTTAAATTCTTTAGGTGGTTTTATTATAATTGTTCCTCCAACCATACCTTTACCTACATAGTCATTAGCTTGACCTGTTAATGATAATACCATTCCAGGGACACAGAAGGCTCCAAAACTTTGTCCAGCTGTTCCTCTTAGGTTAAGTTCTATCTTTCCTTTTCTTAAACCTTTATCACCATATCTTTTAACGATTTCGTGAGCTATACGCGTACCAAAAGATCTGTAAACATTTCTTAATATGTAAAATCCTGAATAGTTTTCTTCTTTTTCTATAGCAGGTAGTATATCTTTTAGTATTTCTAAGTCATAAGGTTGTTTTGATTGTGGTATAGGATTTCCATCCTGTATACATTTGTTAGGTTTAGAGTTATCAAGTTTTTCTAAAACATAATCTAATTTTAGTTTTTTAGCTTTAAAGTGATCTTCAGGTATAACTAGTTTTAATAAATCAACTCTACCTATGATTTCATCTAAGCTTTTATAGCCCATATCTGCAAGATACTGTCTAACTTCTTGTGCTACAAATTTTAAATAGTTAATTATGTCTTCTGGTTTTCCTGGGAATTTTTCCCTAAGTCTTTTATCTTGTGTTGTTATTCCTACTGGGCATGTGTTTAGATGGCATTGTCTTGCCATAACACATCCTTCCGCTATCATTAAAGCTGTTCCAAAGCCAAACTCTTCTGCTCCAAGTAATGCACCTATGATTATGTCTCTACCGGTTTTTATACCACCGTCAACTCTTAATTTTACTCTTCCTCTTAGGTCATTATCTATCAATGCTCTATGAACTTCTGGTAAACCAAGTTCCCATATTGTTCCAGCATTTTTTATAGAAACTAATGGTGATGCTCCAGTTCCACCGTCATGTCCTGAAATATGGATAATATCTGCAAAAGCTTTTGCAACACCTGAAGCTACTACACCAATTCCACTTTCAGATACAAGTTTTACAATTATTTTTGCTTTTGGGTTAATCATCTTTAAATCGTATATAAGTTGAGCTAAATCTTCTATTGAGTATATATCGTGATGTGGTGGTGGTGATATAAGTGTAATACCTGGTTTTGCATGTCTTAAAAATGCTATATATGCATCTACTTTTTTACCTGGTAACTGTCCACCTTCTCCTGGTTTTGCTCCTTGAGCTATCTTAATTTCTATCTCTTCTGCAGAGTTTAAATATTCTGGTGTTACACCAAATCTACCAGAAGCTACCTGTTTTATTTTACTGTTTTTTATTGTTCCATATCTTGCAGGGTCTTCTCCACCTTCACCAGAGTTTGATTTTCCACCAATTCTATTTATAGCTTCTGCTATTGTCTCATGAGCTTCTTTACTTAATGCACCTACAGACATACCTGCACCAACAAATCTTTTCATTATAGATTCAATAGGTTCTACTTCTTCAATAGGAATAGGTGCTCTATCTGAAGAGATCTCAAGTAAATCTCTAAGTTCTACTGGTTTTTCTAAATAAGCGTATTCTGTAAAAGCTTTGTATTCTTCAAGTTTCAACTGTCTTACTGCTCTGTGGAGTGATGTTAAAGCTTTTGGATTCCAAGAGTGAAACTCTCCACCTTCTCTTCTATGTCTATATTCACCACCAACAGGAAGTTCTTTTAATTCTCCAGAAAATGATTTGTTAAATCTTAAAAGGGTTTCTTTTGCAATTTCTATAAATCCTATACCATCCAATTTAGAAATAGTGCCAGGGAAACATTTATCTATTACTTCTTTAGATATTCCTAAAGCTTCAAATAATCCAGCAGCTCTATAACTTTTTATAGTAGATATGCCCATTTTAGACATTATTTTTAAAAGACCTTCATTAACAGCTTTTCTGTAATTTTTAATAGCATCTTCAAAAGAGATATCAAATTTGCTATCTTCAGCGGTTAAGTTTTTGATTATCTGAACAGCCATATAAGGATTTACAAGTGTAGCACCGTAACCTATCAAAAATGCTATACTATGTGTATCTCTAACCTCACCAGAATCTGCAATTATACTAAATTTACTTCTTTTTCCCTTTCTTGCCATATAAGTATTTACAGCACCAACAGCAAGACCCATAGGTATAGGTGCACCTTCTATAGATACATCCCTATCTGTTAGTATTATTATCTCTTTTCCCTTATCAACTGCTTGTTCAACCCTTTCGCAAATCTCATCTAAAGCAGGTTCTAAAGCATTTTCATATGGTGGGAATATTGTTGGTATTATTTCTATTTTATCTTTGTATGTGTTGATTAGTTCTTCCATTTCGTTGTCAAATATTATTGGTGATTCAAAAACGATCTGTTTTGCATGAAGTGGTGTTTCTTTCAGAAAGTTTTCTTTTTTACCTACGTATGTTTTTAATGACATAACTGCTTTTTCTCTTATCGGGTCTATAGGTGGGTTTGTAACTTGAGCAAATCTTTGTTTAAAGTATGATGACAGCATTTTTGGTCTTCTTGATAAAACAGATATAGGTGTATCATTACCCATTGAGTATGTTGGGTCTGCACCTTTTAATGCCATTTCTTTAACAACCATATTTATATCATCTTTATCGTATCCAAATGTTATAAGTTCTTTTAAAACATCTTTTTCTTTTACTTCTGGTATATCTTTTGCTGAAACAAAAGGAATAATATTTTCTTCTACCCATTCTTTATACTTTTTATCTTTTATTAACATATCTATTATTTCTTCAGAAAAGTATATTTTGCCTGTTTCTAAATCGAGAGCTATCTTATCTCCAGGTCCTAATCTACCTTTTAGTTTTATTTCTTCTTCTGGAAACTCTACTACACCAACTTCAGATGCCATTAGTAAAGTGTCTTCAGTGATTATATACCTTGCAGGTCTAAGTCCATTTCTATCTAACTTTCCACCTATTATTTTTCCATCTGTAAATGCAATAGCAGCAGGCCCATCCCAACTTTCAAATATACATGCAAAATATTCATAAAATGCTCTTTCTTCTGGAGTTAATCTTGTGTCATTTTCCCATGCTCTTGGAATAAGAATATTTATAGCCGATAAAATATTTTTTCCAGAATGAACTAAAAACTCTACTACGTTATCCAGAGATGCAGAATCACTATCATCATCTTTTGTTATAGGTAAAATTATATCTGCAGCGTCACCCCAAACTTCCCTAATATCTTCATATTTAGCTTTGAGCCAGTTTCTATTTGCTGATATTGTATTTATTTCACCGTTATGTGCAAGCACTCTAAATGGATGAGCTAATCTCCAGTTTGGAAATGTATTTGTAGAGTATCTTTGATGGAAAATAGCAAATGCAGTTTCATAATCTTCATCTTGTAAGTCAATATAAAAATCTCTCAATTTTGGTGCTGTAACTAATGCTTTATAAACAATTGTCTTTGATGATAACGATGGTATATATAAATCTTTTGAGATTTTTTCGATTTTCTTTCTTAGAATGAAAAGTTCTCTTTCAAAATTATCTACTTTGATATTTTCCTTTGATATAAACCCTTGAAAGATTGTTGGTTGGGTTCTTTTTGCTATTTCCCCTATCTCTCTTTCTTCTATAGGAACTTCTCTCCAACCTAAAAATTTAAATTTTTCATTTATAATATTCTCTATAACTGATTTTAACTCTTCTTCTTTTCCTTTTGGTAAGAAAAATACACCAATAGCAAAATCTTCTACTGATGGTATTTTTATATTTAATTTTGCCAACTCTTTTTCAAAAAATTTATATGGAATCTGTGTTAGTATACCTGCACCATCTCCTGTTTTACCATCTGCACTTACTGCACCTCTATGGTCTAAGTTTGATAATGATTCAAGGGCATTATGTAGTATTTTGTGAGATTTAATGCCTTTTATATTTGCTAAAAAACCTACTCCACAAGCATCTCTTTCTAAAATTTCAGACAATTTTACCACCTCACATTTTTTTGGTAAATAAATATTTTAATATATATTTGTCTATTTTGCTTGATTTATAAATTCTTCAATAGGTTTTGGTTTTGAAAAGTAGTAACCTTGACCATAATCTATACCAATGTATCTTAAAACGTTTAATATATCTTCATTTTCTGCAAATTCTGCAATTGTTTTTATTTTCATATTTTTACAAAATTGAAGAATCAGTTTAACTACTTCAAATGATACTTTATCTGTATTAATATTTTTTATTAAATTTGCATCTAATTTGAGATAATCTATGTTTAGTCTTAAAAGATAAACAAAGTTTGAATAGCCAGAACCAAAATCATCTAAGCATATTTTATAACCTACTTTTTTTAACTGACCTATTACTTTTAAAATCTCTTCATAAGCTAAAAGGTCTTCAGTTTCTATAATTTCAAAAAATAAACGGGATACTATATCTTTGTTTTTTGCTATATCTACTAAATAATCTACGGTAGATCTATTTAAAATATCTGCAGGTTTTAAATTTATACTTACTTTTATATCTGAGTATTTTTTTAATATCTCTATATTATAATCAATTACAGCTTTTGTTAACTTTGTATAAACAAATGTATGTTCTATAGCTGTTAGAAAACTATAAGGAGTAATTATATTACCATTTTTATCTTCCATTCTAACTAAAGCTTCATAGTGAGAAACTAAATTAGTTTTTAAATCAATTATAGGTTGGTAATAACAAAATATTTTATTTTCATCAACTGCGTTTTTAACTTCCGTAATAGTTATAAGCGAATTTATATAATCTTTTTCTTCATCATAAATTTCAATTCTATTTCTTCCTTTGCTTTTTGATTTGTAAAGGGCTATATCTGCTTTCTTAATAGCTGCATATAAACTTTTTTCTTTATCTGTATTTAAAAAAACACCTATAGATATTGTTACTTTTATATAATCTTTTTCTGTAATAAATATTTTTAAATTTTCTATATTTTCTCTTAATCTTTCAAAAACGTTAAGAATTATTTCAATTTTATTTTTTCTTTCTTTTCTTACTAAAATTACAAATTCTTCTCCGCCATACCTTATTAATATATCTTCTTCCCTTAGATTTTTTTTAATGTTTTCAGCAACTGTTCTTAATACTATGTCTCCAATTGCATGTCCATATGTATCATTTACTTTTTTAAAAAAGTCTATATCTATAGCTGCAACGATATAATTTTTTAAATCTGTTAATTCTGATATATATTCAAGATAGTTTTTATTGTAAATATTAGTTAAGCTGTCAATAAAACTTTTTCTCTTATAATAGGAAGTTTTTATTATAAAGAAAATAAGAGTGTTAAAAATAATTAATGTTAAAATGATAAAAAATATAGATACTTTTCTAATTACAGATAGAAAATCATTGATTTCTTTTATTTTATTAAAATTATAATCTATAACGAGTAAGTAAGTTGTATTCTTTTTGTCCTTAAAAGGGTAGTAAAATGTAATCCCAACTGTATTGATAGAATTTATAACTTTGTACTGTGGTTTTAAACTTAATATAGCTTTGCGTATGACTGGTAATTCTTCAGGTAAAAATTCAAATATGTCTAATGGGTTCATTCTATCTTCTTTCGAAGCATCTATTAAAATATAACTTTGATTGTTAATTAAAGCTACACTATAAACATAATTTGTATCTTTAGTATTTAATATTTCCAGCAAATCAACGCTGTATTTTATAAATTTTGTATCTTTTAGTTTTTCAGTAAGACTATCTTTACCTGCATATTTAACTATTTTATCTATTACATTTTCTGATATTTCCTTTTCTTTTCTAAGTTCATTTAAAATTAAATTGTCGAAAATCTTTTTTTCCCAAAGTGGAATTGAAATATATACTATTGAAAATATAAAAATAGCAAAGAATAAAAACAATAAAAACCAACTATGTTTTATAAACTCTTTTGCTATTATTTTAAAAAATGTCATCTTATTTCAGCCAAATATATAGGAATCATCGAATTTAAATTTATAAGAGAGATCTTTTCTTCTTCTATAATAAATCTTTTATACTCTTTAGGCAGTTTGATATTGTAAATTTGCATTCTATCTTTTAGAAAGATGAGTTGAGGTCTTCCTTTTTTCCAGTAGAATGCACCTATAACATTTCTATAAGTTTTTATATTTTTTATATCATCAACATTTAAAAGAATAGCAGGTTTATTTTTATATATTGGATAGCTATCTTTTCCTATGATAATAAAGTCAGCATTGTAGCAATCTGTAACTATTATTTTTTCATCTGATAAACGTTCTACTTTATATCCAATAGTACATACTTTAACAGTTTGATTTTGGGACATATCAATAAGTAGTTTTTTTATAATTTTTACTTCTATATACTCTGGAGATTGTTGGGCAAATACTATGATAAATGTCACAAATAAAAGTAAATAAAATTTTTTCATCTTAAAATGCCTTCTCTATGGTAAATATAATCTTTCTATCGTAAGAGTTAAATATTCCAGTATCACTTATTGGTGTTGATGTAAACACAGATTTTGGAGAACTATTAAGTAAGTTTTCTCCTTTTAATTTTATTGCTAAAAAGGGGCTATAATTATAAATAATACCAGTATTTAAGTTATAAGAATTTTTAACTTCTTTATTCTCAAATGTAAAACCTTCTCTGTATATAAGCTCTCCAAATAAATCAAATTTATTTATACTTCCCGTATACCTTATATTCCATCCAAATGTTGGACCTATTTTTGCAACATTAGAGAAAGTTTTATAAATATCAAAATCTATATTATGAGAAGGATTTATATTAAATTCATACTCAAAATCTAAAAGGTGAGTTTTTATTCTTTCAGGATAATTATAATATCCACTTCCTCCAAAAGTTATTATATCATCTGCAACTAAATAATCATAATTCAACTTAAATTTATTTCTGTTTTTTTTATAATTAATATCCAACAAAAATCCTTAAAAATGATGGTGGAACATAACCCCTTGCCAAGAAACTTTTAATGTATAAATTTTTTGTTATATATGAAACATAACCAAATCTTGCTATATAATCACCAAAATCTTTCAATCCTCCATCCCTTTTATAATAATCATATTTTAAGCTCAAGATTAATAAATTTTTATCATCAATACTATATTGATTTTCTAAATATCCAGTGTAGATATCTGTACTTTTAAATACAAAAATACCGTTCATGTTTCCTTCAGTAGCAATAGTTTTATATAAGCTGTTATCTAAATTATTTTCTTTCTTTTTATATGAAAAACCTAATGATAGTGTATTTTTTTCTGTTTTAAAGTCTTTTGAAAGGTAAAGAGTGTATTTATTTAAGGTTCTATTTTCATAGTAATAGATAGGTATATTAGGTGGCAAGTAGATTGGTGGAATAAAAAGTCCTCCGCCAACTAAATCATTTTCAAATTCTCCTTTTCTCTTGTTTATATCTAAGCTAACATTTAGTTTTAAAGATTTATCTTCCAAAAAATACTGAGTAGCGTTAATATAAAAGTCTTGAGATATAGTATTTGAAATTGATGGTTGTTTATCTAAAGATAAATTTATAAAAGTATCTCTCTTAACATGTGAAAAAGAAAAATCTAAAACTGTATCGTAATAGTTGTATTGAAAGAATCCATAAATTCTATCACTATCCCTTTCAAGTGGAGAGCTATTAAAATACTGAGTTTTAAAGTTGTTATAACTTTTAGCTATACTTAAAAAATAGGATTTATTATTATTTAATTTTTTACTTGTGTTGAAACTAAGGGAGTATTCTTGATTTGTAGATATACGAGAGCTTAAAACTGTTGCATTTTCTCTTTGTGGATCACTAGTATACATTTTTATAACTAAAAGAAATGGTTCGTTTCCTATTTTAACAGCACCACTAACAAAATAAATTTCTATATGGTCAATATTATTTAATGGATATTCATCGTATATTAAAAAAGGATTGTCAGTATTTATAGAACTTACTTCATGGTCATTAATAAATAATTTATATGATGTGTTTAAACCTACTAGATTTCCAAAAGCTGTTAATTGAAAAACACCAAAACTATTAGGAACGAAAGTATAAAGTGGTAATGATTTCAATACATCAGAGAGTTTATAAGCTTGCATTATCTCTAAATCTCTTCTTGTAAAGATTTTATAACTTCCTAAACTTTCTATTTTGGTTTTATTAGAAAGGTCTGCCGCTTCTTCATATTCAGATAATAAGTTTAGTATACTGTCATCTGCAAAACTTATATTTATCCCTAACAATGTTGATAATAAAATCTTCTTTCTCATAATTAAGATTCTCCATTTTTCTCTATGTTTTTAGCTTCTTGCCAAAGGTCTTCCATTTCTTGAAGTGTAAGTTCTTCAAGCTTTTTACTTTTTTCTTTTGCTTTTTTTTCCATATAGTTGAATCTATTAACAGTTCTATCATTTGCTGAATTTAGAGCTTCCTCTGGATCTATGTTCATAAATCGTGCTAAATTTACAACTGCAATAAGTAAATCTCCTATCTCATGTACTTGCTCTTCTTTTGTTTTTGCATTTTTTAGTTCATTTATTTCTTCGTATAATTTTTCCCATACTTGATTTATATTTTCCCAATCAAAACCAACTTTTGCCATTCTATTTTGAATTTTTAAAGCTCTTAAGATAGCTGGCATTCTTTTAGGAATACCTTCTAAAATAGATTTTTTCTCTTTTTCTTTTAATTTGTGCCATTGGTTTAAAACTTCCTCTTCAGAATCTAATTTGTTATCGCCAAAAACATGTGGATGTCTTTTGATTAATTTATCTATTAAATTATCTATTACAGTATTTATATCAAATTGACCTTCATCTTTTTTTATTTGAGAATGGAATACAACTTGAAGTAAAACATCTCCAAGTTCTTCTATCATTTTATTGTTATCATTTTCTTCTATTGCTTCTAAAAGTTCATAAGCTTCTTCTATAAGATTGTTTTTTATAGATAAATTAGTTTGCATTTTATCCCAAGGACATTCTCTTCTTAACTTTTCAACTAAATCAACAAGTTTTTGAAAAATTTTTCCTTCTTCTCTACACTCCATATATTTTTAACTTTTAAAAAATTTATAAGCTATTATAACAAATAGTATATATGATAAGTACTGATAAAAAGTTGCTAGTTGATGATTGTTAGATAAGTATAAGATTGAAGAAGAAACTAAAAATGAAAAAAATATTATGGATAAAACTATTTTGTTTATTTGGTTTGTATAGTATTCTTTAATTTCTTCTAAATCTTTAAAAATTATTCTTAATGTCAATCGTTCTATATTTAAAAGTTTTATAATTTTATCTAATTTAAAAGATAAGTTATAGTAGAAATTTACAATATCAACCACTTCATTAACTTTTTCTTGGATATAGTCTTTTAAAGATTTTCTTAAAAACTTACTTAATCTCTCTGTTGGGTTAAAGAAAGGGTCTAACTGTCTTATTAATCCATCTAAACCAATAGATGCTTTTCCAAGGTATGCAAGTGTAGTAGGTAATTTTAAATTACATTCTCTTACAAGTTCTATAATTTCTAAAACCATATTTTTCAAATTTATATTTGCTAATGTTTTATTGTAGTATTTGTCTATAAAAACTTCAACAAAAGATTCTAATTTATCTAAATCTGTTTTTGGTGTAATCATTTCCATTCCTTCATAGAAGTTCATAGCTAAAGCTTTATTTTTATTCACAACTGCAAATATATGTTCATAAAGTAGTTTCCTTTTTTCTCCTGATAAGGTTCCAACCATTCCAAAATCCAATAAAACGACTGTTCCATCGTTTTTTATGAGTAAATTACCTGGATGTGGATCTGCATGATAAAAACCATCATTAAAAACCATTTTATAATATGCATCTGTTATCAATGTTGCTATTTCTTTTGATTTTTCAGATGATAGAGATACTTCACTTATTTTTTTTCCTTCAATATACTCTAAAACTAATACATTTTTTGTTGAAAATTTTGTATAAACGTTAGGTATATAGAATTTTTCGCTAAAATTTTCAAAGTTTTTTTTGAAAGTTAATATATTTGATGCTTCTATCTCAAAATCTGCTTCTCTTAAAGTTGTGTATTTATACTGAGAAATTACACTTTTTAAATTTAGTTCCTTTACAGATTTAATATGTTTTTCTAAGAAAGTTATAATATTTGAAAAAATTTCTGCATCTAAATTTATTAACTCTTCTAAATTTGGTCTTTTCACTTTTATAGCTACTTCTTTACCATTTTTTAATCTTCCTTTATAAACTTGTGATATAGATGCTGAACCTATCGGGTTTGTATCTATGTAATCAAAGATTTCTTCTAAATGGGCATTTAAATCTTCTTCTATAATCTTTTTTATTATCTCAAAATCAACAGGTTTTACTTTATCTTGCAATTTTATAAGCTCTATAATAATAGATTGTGGAATTATATCAGGCCTAATACTTAAAATCTGTCCTAGTTTTATAAAAGAAGGTCCAAGTTTTTCTAAGGTTTCTCTAATTTTTTTAGGTCCTATAGAAGAGTCTATATCTATACCAAATAAGGTTTTAAAATAGCTATAAATATTATGAATACCAAGTTTAGAAAGCTCGAAAGAAATTTCTTTAAACCTTTTATAAAGCTTTAACTTTTTATTAAACACCTTGTTCTTCTAAAAGCTCTTTCATTTGATTAGCTATATTTCTTATCTCCCACTGTGCATGTGGTATAGTTCTTTTTTCTATAAAATCTTTTATCCAAGGTATAGGTGCAGATACTACAATGGTTGTTCTTCTTCCTGTTGGTAGTATAAATCTTGCATCTTCTCTTTTAATTTTATACTGATATACTAATATGTTGTATACCTTTTGGCAAAACTCATCTGTTAATCTTACGATACTCTCAGCTTTTTCTTTTATGCTTGGTGGTATTATTAGATAGTTATCTTCTTCTTTTACATACCTTTGGCTTCTTTGTGAAAAGTTAAGTGCTGTATGTCTAACAATTTGATGTGTAAGTGCTCTGCTTATATTATCTATATAAAAAACTGCATAACCGTCATAATCTTTTAAGATGCCTATTAAAACAACGTTTTCTCTTGTCCCAAGTGGTTTTATTGGGACATCATACTCTGCTAACTTTTCAAATGCTTTATAATAAGCTTCTTCATCTGTTTTTAAAAGCTCTTCTAAGTAATGTCTAAGTGATATACCTATAACATCTGGATATTTAATGTTATAATGAGATTTAAAATGCATGGCTGCAATCTTCAATGCATTCATCTCGCCTACTTTTTTATAAGTAAAGGAATGTGCAAAAACAGAAAAATGTTTATAATTGCCAAGTTTTGATAAAAATTTAGCTCTTGTATCTTTATCTATTACTCTTGGGTCCTCTAAAAGTGATTGTAAATCTCCATCATTATAGCAAACTCTTGCCCCAAGTGATGCAAAAGGGATTGACATCTTAAAGTCTTCTAAGCTAAAAAAATCAAGTAACATTTAACCTCCTTTTATATTCCTGGTAATCTCGGGATTTTACCGAGTTTTGATAATTTATAGTAAATGCCCCCAGCTTTTTTTAATCCAATGACCGATTATAGGTAAAGTTATTAAGGTAGCTTTTTTATTATTTCTATAAGCAAGTTTACCACCATTTCCCATATCCATTAAACACAATATATTTATATGTTCTATGTATGTTTTTGGATTTTCTTTTTCTAAACCTTCTTTTAAAGCTATATTAAATGCTGTATTTCTTGCCATTACTTCGGCTAAATGTCCTTGTTTTGCTTTCCATTCTGGACCTTCCAGTGATACACAATCTCCTATAGCATATATGTTTTCACAATCTTTTACTTTATTATCTTCTAACTTTTTTGTATATGAGATAATTTCTTCTGGATTACCACAAATAGAATAAGTACACTCTATGTCTTTATGTTTAAATTTTTCCTGACCAATGGCTACAACTAAATAATCATAATCTTTTCTTTCTCCATTTTTTTCTAATACAAAACCATCTTTATTTACTTTAATAACTTTATCTTTTGTAAATTTAAATCTGTGAATTTTTGAAAGTTTCTCGATAGGTATTATCACATCATTGAAATTTTTTTCTTTTGTAGGCAACCAAATAGATATAGGGTATACAAATAGGTAATCCCTATCTGAAATTAGTTCAACATCAAAATTATACTTTCTCAAAAATATAGTAGCTTCTATACCAGCTATTCCACCACCTAAGACAACTATCTTTTTCATTTCTATAACCTTTATAAAGATATTAGAAAATCTTTTTCAGTAAATTCTTTAAGTTTATTTTCCTTGAATAAATTGATTGATTCAATAACTGGTTTATTTTTTAGCTCACTAAAGTATGCTTTTATATTTAACTCTTTTAAATGTTGGTATGCTCCTTGACCTAAATGATTAGTTATGATAGATTTTACATTTTTTGATGATAAAAAATTAGCAACATCTTTTCCATTTAAATATTTATTTTCAACTATTTCAAAGCTATTGTTCTCTAAATCATAAACCATAAAAATCGGTGCTTTCCCATAAGCTGGAGATAAAATATACTCATCTTTAATATATTTAACAGCTAATGCTATTTTCATTTTTATCTTCCTTTGTCATTTACTTATATTATAAACTTAAATATATAAAAAATAAATTATTAACTTTTAAGGATATTTATGTTTTTAACGTTTTATCATTTATCAACTCTTTAAAAGCTCTGGAATACGACAACATAAAAGAATGTTTATACTCTTAAAAAAATCACCTTTACAAGAAAATAAATTGAAAAAATAGAATGCTTTTAATCTGCTTTTATTTTGCTTGTTTTCTTATTTTTGACCTATAAAGTTTTTTGGGTTTTTCAAACTACTTCTCAAATTAAATGTACCATGTTTATTTGATTTATCTACTCTAATCTATTGAACCACTTAACCAAAGATCTATAGATAAGAAAATCTCTGTCTAAGCAGTGTATTATCTGAAATTGCTTCTCCTTATTATATAATTATTTTTACTCTAATCCATAAATTTCCATATCCTTAGGTGCCTCTATGGAAAATTTAACTTTAAGAACTTTCTTTTCTTTAGGATTTAATTTTAAATTCCACTGAATAATACCATTTTCTTCAATTTTTGCTTCTCCTTCTTTTGGAAGCTCTCTTATAACCTTTATCTTTTCATTGTTTGAAACAGGAAACTGGTCTTTAAGATTAAGATTTATATCTGTCTTTTTACCATTTGTTATATCTATCTCATACTCATAGTTTATTCTCTTTTCCTTTGAAAGAATACCAGTATACTCTGTAAATTTTTTCACAAGTTTTCTCTCAATCTTCACTGATTCATCTACTCCAAGATTTAGATTCACTTGCTCATCAGGTAGTATTTGTTTTTTCAAATTTATTTTATTAACAAATCTTCCATCTATGTATATATTCATTACTCCTGATGTTATCGGATAAGGAAGTGGATTTTTAAAACTTCCATTAAGATGGACATAAGGAGATAGTTTTGGTACTGCTGAATAATTTAGAAGTATATCATTTGTTACTGTTTTTATAGGTATAGAATGAGGCTTTCCATCTGATACAATACTGACCTTCTTTGGAAGTATGAATGTAAATGAGCTTATTTCTTCTTTTACCTCAGGCTCTTTTTTCTCAATAAATTCTTCAACTTCAATAGATTTAGCAAGATTCATTCCTTTGTATATAACAGGATGTTCATAGATATCTATATACCATGGATGAAGTTCTGGTAGTGTTCCATAATAAGGTTTTGCTGTAGATATTTCTAATTGGACATCCTACCAATCTTCTTGGGTATTTTGTGTTATTTTTGCTAAGTGTATAATCTCAAAATTTTTTGATTGACTATCTATTTTTAAGTCGTATCTTGGTTTCCAGCTTGCATTATTAACCATGTATGAAAACTCAAAAATATACTCTCCTGGATTATCTGTAGTAAAAATCACAGTGGCAACCTTGCTACTATCTGCTGAATTTTTTAACTCTGATATTTCTTTTTGAATAGATTCTTTTTCTTCATTCAGTTCTTTTATTGTTTTTTCTATTTTTGATACTTTATCAAGTCTTTCTTTTAAACTTTTTTCAAGATATTTTGCAAAGCTTTCTACCTCTGTTTCTGTAGTTTTAAAGTTTTGTGAAAAAGGAGTAGATTTTTTCAGAAATTCAATAGATATTTTTAAAGTATCAAGTTCAATTTGATTCTTTGATATTTTTTCTTCTATTTCTTCCAATTTTTTCTCTAGGTTATCTATTCTTTCTTGGGTAATTATTTTTAAAAATGTTTTCTCAATTTTCACGTCAACTATTTTTATTCCTTTTGAATCTTTTGTTGAAATATTAAGAGATTCATCTACTAAATCTGCTGGTAGGTCTGAAATATTCAAAACGTTTTCGCCGGCATGAGCTTTGAATTTAAGTTCTTTTTTGACTATAGCACCCTGGGGATAAATGGTTACTTTCTTTAAGTTTACCTCTGGCTTAGTCTCAGAAGATTTGGCATCTACTGCTGCTATTAACAAGAATAGCCATGGCAAGATAATTAGATGGATAAACCTGGAAACTTTCATAATAAACCTCCTGTCAGTTTTCTAATTTATTTACCCTGCCATCAAAGTATATTTCAACTTTTTCTCCTTTTTTAATTTCATACAGTTTATTTTTGTTGGGAATGTTAACTTCAACCACTCCTTCAATCACCGATAAAATTGCAGAATCATCCTTTCTCTCTAATTCAAACTCTGTTCCACGAACACCGATTACCGCGTGGGGAATTATCGTCCGACCACTTCTTTTAAATCTTCTCTTTTTGTGGCAACGTTTAATTTCTCAATAGCTCTATCAAAATAAATCTGTGGATCGATATCTTTTGCTTCAAAGAGTTTTGCTTCGGATTTACCAGCAAGGGCAAGCCTTACGATATCTGGTCTGTAAAATGCCTCACGGTAGTTTTCTATGCTATAGATATTATTTCCAATCCTGACATTGAGATATTTGTCTCCGTTTGGTGATGCATTGTAGTAGCCTTCTGGTGTGATTGCCACCCATTCGCCGTCTTTAAAACCTATAGACTGGACAATCTCTTTGCCTGTTTTTATATCCCATAATCTGACTGTGACATCATCACTTCCAGATAATACATACCTGCCATCAGGTGAAAAGTCGACTGAATTAACCTTGTCTGTATGTCCTTTAAATGTCCTAATATCCCTGCTTGTTTGTATATCCCAGAGCTTGACTGTATTATCCCCGCTTCCAGATAATGCATACCTGCCATCAGGAGAAAAGGCAACTGAGTTAACATCATCTGTATGCCCCAACTGTACAAATACCTCTGGCTTTTCCTGTGAAAAGGAAAGGCCTGGATTTAACCACCCAACCACAAGGGCAAAAATTATGAAGATTACTTTTTTCATATCAGACCCCTTTTTACCTCTTTGGCTCATATACCCTTCCTATAAATAGTATAGCACCTGTTTTTTTGTGCTCAAGCTACTTCAGCCTTTCTACTATCAATTGCGGTGTCCACTGCCTGGTCAAAAACAGAACCAGCAAACAAATGTCCTCCAAAAAACACTCCCACAATGATAAGATCTAAAACTACTAAACGTTTTATCTTACCCCTCAGAGTTTTTATTATCTCTACATTTATCACAGATTTTTTACTTTTTATAAAATTGTATTAAAGTTAATTTCCACTGTCAAGGTAATTTTCACATTCAATTGGAGTTACCCTTTCCTTTGTTATGTATCTTCTCAACTGAATCAATGTAAACATAGTAATTTTTTATAAATCCAAAGTATTCCCTTTTGTAAACAAGATAAAGCTTCAACTTGTATTTTCCTGGCTGTAATATACTTAAATCATCTTTTATTCCTGCGATATGATAAAATGGTCCAGACTTGGTCATTCCAGCTACTTCAAGGATTGAGCCATAATCACAGGGTTTAGTTATTAGCACTTCAACATCTCTTTCCATTGGCGGCATCAAAGGACCAAATTTAGATGCTTCAAGAACATCTTCTGAACTTTGTCCGGGTTGGATTAGCTTGTAATCAAATGTTCCCATATTTTCAAATCTTTTTAACTCATTCTCTAAATAGGCAATTTTTTGTAGTTTATCGGGATCCTTGGATGCTTTATATCTGTCTATTTCCATCTTTATAGCTCTTATAGTTGCATCAATAAGTCCTTTTTTCAAAAGTTCTGTTCCAAGGTCTTCTTTTATGCTAATGCTTATAGGTCCTGTCTGTTGATAGATATTAGAAAATATAAAAAATGGTTCATCTGTAACCATTGGAATCACAGGATTTTTTATCTCTACCATGTATAGCATCTTAAAACCAAGTTCTTTTTGAAGATCATACTCTAAAACTGTTCCCTCTGGTAAAAAAGCTTTACAGTTATCGGGCATTGTCCTTTTAAAAACTATTTCATAGGTTGGAACTTGATTATCTACTTTATAAATTTTATTTACTTCAGCTTTTATTGTTTTTTTATCAGTGCAGCCATTGGTGTTCACTTTTATAGATATTTTGTGCTCTTTAACCTCAACTGCTCTTAACACAAGTATTCCTGTATCTGTGGGCAAAAAAGAGTACTCAGGTTTTATCTTAATGTCTGAATTTACAGAATCTTTATAAATTCCTCCCCATTCAACTACTGTAAAGCCTTTTCTTTCAGGAGACTGCAATCTTGGTGATCTGATATCCTTGTAATTATCCACTGCTTCAAAGTAAAGAATAACTCTAATAACAGTATCAGGCTGCGGTGTTACGATTAATTTCAGGTTTTTGTATGGGAATTTCCTTTATACTAAAATACTATTCTTTTCTATTAAATTAAATTATGGTTTTTTGTTTACTACGGTTTTTCTTGATTGTAGGCATCCATTCTAAAATTAATTTTTGATAAATACGTATCAAGTAATAATTTAAACATTTTACCGTGATGAGGATATTTTAGATGAAGTAGTTCATGGATAATTACTTCGTATCTTTTTTCTTTTGGCTCTTTTAAAAGAGATTTATCAAAGGTTAGCCTACCCTTACTGGAACAGCTGGCAAGCTTTCTTTTCATCTGCCTTATATGAATCTCTTTAGGTTTAACACCAATCTTATCTGCTATCGTTAAAACATCACTTTTGAACATCTGTTCTGTAATCATTGTGAATGCCCTCTTTTAAGTATATTAATTATGTTTTGAGAAAGCGAAGAGACCTTTGAAAGATCTTCAAAGCCAGCTTTTATAATAACTTCATAAAATCCTTTTTTAAATTCTCTTTCATAGTGTTCGCTTTCCTGCCAGTGGGGATATTTCTGGAATACCTCTTGCATCTGGTTAGCTATATTCTCTGCTCCACCAAAGCCTTCTTCCTTTAGTATCCAGTAAATTGTGAATACATCTGGAGACATTTTCCTTTCTATCTGTTCTTTTTTTGCAGCATTTATTTCATCAATTATTTTCTTGAGTTCCTCTAATGTTTCTTGTGTGCTTTTTTGTTTGTTTTTAAAAAGATTAACCAAATTTTCCGCCTTTTCTTTAATTGAAATAAGATAAGGGGATTTTATTCCTTCCTTTTCAATAGTCTTTTCAATATCTTTTATAAGGTTAAATATCTTTTCTGTATCAGAAGCTTTACTTTCTTCTATTTTTTTTAAAGTGTATTCATTTATTTCAAAAATCTCTATGGAGGGTTTTATTTTGTCTATTGTGGTATGTTTTTGCATAAGAAGAGCGGTTTTTCTTGTAAATTCTTTGTCAATCGATTTATTTGGTTCGAATGCTTCTTTTAAAATTCTATAAATTTTTGAAATGGTATCATAATCCTCAATATAGGAACCTAAAAATGGATCGGGAGATAAAATTTCGTAAAGGTCAGCCAGTTTTTTATAGAAGGTATAAAAATTTTTTCTTCTTTCATTATCCATAAAATATTCAAGAACAGACTCATTAGCTTTGTCTGGTGTTTTGCCCTGAATGATTTTTAGATATTCTGCCCTTGCTTTCTCCATTAGTTCTGAGAACCTTTCTCTTAAAACTTTTATATCTTGAACCACTCCTTCAATATCTGAAGAGTCAAAGGCAAGTGCTTTCTCAAGATTGTCAAATATCCCAACAAAATCCAGAACAAAACCGCAAGGCTTTTTCCTTCCTTCTTCATCTTCATAAGGTCTGTTTACCCTTGCTATTGCCTGGAGTAATACATGATCTCTCATAGGCTTATCAAGATACATGCAGTAAAGAATCGGAGCATCAAAGCCAGTCAAAAGTTTCTCTGTAACAATTAAAATCTTTGGCAGCTCATTTGGATTTTTAAAAGCTTTTCTAATTCTCTTTTCTTCTATTTCTGAAAGATGGTATTTTGCAAGATGTTCTGGATCATTGTAGAAAGGGCTGATTACAACCTGAGAGTAATCAGGAGGTAGATATTTGTCCAGATTTTCCTTATACAAGGCACAGGCCTCCCTGTCTACGGCAACAAGAAAAGCTTTATATCCCATAGGTTCAACATAATCTCTGTAATGCTCAGAAACATATTTTGCAATCTTATCTATCCTGTCTGGATTTTTTAGCATATTTTTGAGGGTAACAGCCTTTTCAAGCACTTTGTTTAACTCTTCAATGTCACGGATTCCCTCAGTTTCTGCAAGATTAAGAAACTCTTTTTCAAGTGTTTCTTTATCAACTCTTAATTCATTTGGTGCAAGTGTGTAATGGAGAGAGACAGTAGTGCCATCTTCAATGGACTCTGCAATGCTATATTTATCAAGGTAGCCCTTTGGGGAATCATCTATCCCAAAGGTTATAAATGTACCTTTGCCGTGGCTTGTTTTATCAATTGGTGTGCCTGTAAATCCGATGTAGGTAGCATTTGGCAGAGCTCTCATCAAATAATTACCTAAATTTCCAGATGTGCTTCTATGAGCTTCATCTACCAAAACAAAAATATTTTTTCTTGTGTTTATATTTTCTGGTATGCCTTCAAACTTGTGAATCATAGTTACAATAAGCCCTCTTCTGTCGTCTTTCAAAAGCTCCTGTAAATGTCTTTTACTTTTTGTAACTTCAACATTTTCTATTCCCACAGATTTTAGATTTCCAAATAGTTGTGATTCAAGCTCATTTCTATCTACAAGCATTAAAACAGTGGGATTTTCAAATATAGGATTTTCCATTAATTTTTGAGCTGCCACTATCATCGTATAAGTTTTTCCAGAGCCTTGAGTATGCCAGATAAGACCTCTTTTCTTCTCCGGATCCTTTGCTCTTTGAATAATTTTTTCAACAGCCCTCATCTGGTGAGGCCTTAATACAACTTTTTTAAGTTCCTCATCCTGCTTTGTGAACAATATATAGTCAGTAATGAGTTTTACTACTCTGTTTCTATCAAAAAATGTTTTTACAATAGCCTCAAAATCGCCTTGAACCTCTGCTTTCCAGTTAAAAAGGGATTTTGTTGAGGTGTTCCATGTAGCACCGTAATAGTATTGAATAAGATGGCTCATTGCATAAATCTGCAAAATAGCCATAATCTCAGGGCAGTCTCTATGATAACGGATAATTTGCTCTAATGCTTCATTTAGACCACCTATCTTAGTAGGTGCCTTAGTTTCAACAAGAAGAATGGGAATTCCGTTAATCAAAAATACAATATCAGCCCTGATGGTTTTGATTCCATTGCTGAAAGTGAACTCATCAGTTACATGAAAAACATTGTTATCTATATTTGTTGTATCAATAAACTTAACATTTCTCTCTCTCTTTTCACTGGAGATAAATACAGTTTTAAGTCCCTTCAAATATTCCCATGCAATAAGATTACCATGTATGTTTGCTTTAATTCTTTCCAGTTGCTTGATTAATTCATTAGCATGGTCATAGTTTAAAAAGGGGTTTAGTTTTTTAAGCTGATTTATAAAAATTTCTTTAAATACCAAACCAGTAGTTCCACCACGCAAATTTAAAGCTTTTTCTCTTGGAATATATTCCCAGCCAAGATTAATAAAAACCTTTTCTCCTGAAGAAGTTATATATTCTGCTGACTCCTCACAGACATACTTGATGATAGTATCTTGCACAGAGTACTTTTCAGAGCCAAGTTTTTCAGTCATTTATTATACCTTTTGTTGAAATTTCCATAATTCTATTTTCTTAGCTGGTTTTCTTTTGTTATTTCCTGGCATAAGAGCCAAAAATACCAAGGATTACAACTCCATATCTTTCTCTTATTTCTTCTTTGTGTTCTTGTAGAATCTTTTTTATTTCTTCTAAGGTCTTCATATAGAAACCTCTTTTAAGTCTTTTACTCTAATTTTACCACTCATAAGATTATGAAGCATAGATTTAAACAATTCTTGTAAAGCTTTCTTTTTATTTTCTTCTGCTTGGATTTTTTCGTCTACTGTAGATAAAATCTCGGCAATTTTTTGCTGTATAGGAAGAGGGGGAAGGGGGATAAACTTATTAACTACATCGGGAATATTTAAGGTAGGATATCCATCTCCTTTTTCTTTTGCAAATTTTATTTTAATTAATATGTAAAACAAAAAAAGTTGATCTAATTTTTCAGATTGTTTCGAATTAACACCAAATAAATGACTAACTATATAAGCATCAAAAGGAAGTAAAGCTCTTTTTTCAAGATATATTGTAGCTCCACTTTTTGGAAAAACTATTGTATTTTTAGGAAATTTTTTCAGCTTATAAACTTTAACTGCTTCATTAGTAATATAATCACATTCAAAAATCTTATAGGTTTCTTTATCTATATGTGAAACTCTTACAAATGGATTACTACCACCAAAGTATTTATCACCTTGAGGTGCTGAACCTCCAGCTGAAATTTCTATTACCTCCCCCAATCTCACCACTTCCCAATCTTCTGGCATCTGTCCGATTTCGGTTTGTTTTAGTTTTACATTTTCCGCATCTTTTATGCTTACTGGTCCATAGGTAAAAAGGTGTTTCATTAGGGATTTTTTTAGTTCTTTCGTTGCTTTTATTACGGCATCAGTCTTTTCTATTGCCTCTTGAATCGTAGAAAGCACATAAGCAATATTCTTTTGCTCAGATAGTGGGGGAAGGGGGATTTTTATGTGAGGTATAGATTTACTCGCGTGTTTTATAGTTACTCCGGTAGTATAATTTTTTATGATATTTTGAACATAATTTGTTTGTAATACAAAAAAAACAAAATCTTTAAATAATTTGTTACTTTTTAATTTTACT
>JBBIPN010000016.1:0-21176 GCA_037442825.1 Sulfurihydrogenibium sp.
ATATCCTTGAACATAATCTACTCCAAGCTCTTTTAATATAATAAATTCTTCCCCTTCTACCATCTCTGCTAAAACTTTAATATTTTTATGTTTAGCTATTTCAATAATAGCTTTTGTTATTACCTGATCGTATTTGTTTTTATCAATATTTTTTACCAATGAACCATTTTTTGAGAATAACTTCTTATCTTAAGTATATTTTCTACAAAAATGTTGATTTTAAAACATTTTTTTATATTTTCCAAAAAATAAAACCCTTTAAATGTTATAATTATTCTATAAATAATAATCAAAAAGAGGTGAAAATGCAAGGAAAGTTTTATGTAACAACACCTATATACTATGTAAACGATAAGCCACATTTAGGTCATGCTTATACAACAGTTGCAGCCGATGTTTTAGCAAGATACTATAGACAAATTGGATATAAAACATTTTTTTTAACAGGAACAGATGAGCACGGACAAAAAATTAAAAAAGCAGCAGAAGAAAAGGGAATTTCACCAAAAGAGTTGGCAGATAAAACACATATTGTATTTAAACAACTCTGGGAAAACTTTAATATCAGTTATGATAGATTTATAAGAACAACAGATGAAGATCATAAAAAAGCAGTTCAGTACATTTTTCAAAAATGTTATGAAAATGGTGATATATATTTATCAGAATACGAAAGTTATTACTGTGTTGGTTGTGAAGAGTTTAAAACAGAAACAGAAATAAAAGATTACGATTATAAATGTCCAATCCATTTAAAACCATGTGAGATAGTGAAAGAAGAAAGTTATTTTTTTAGATTGTCTAAATACACAGATAAACTTCTTGAATTTTATGAAAAAAATCCAGATTTTATTGGTCCAGACTTTAGAAGAAATGAGGTTGTTTCTTTTGTTAAACAAGGTTTAAAAGATATATCTGTCTCAAGAAGAAGAGACAGAGTAAGTTGGGGGATACCTGTTCCATTTGATGATAACCACACTATATATGTTTGGTTTGATGCTTTAACAAACTATTTAACAGCAGTATGTTATCCAGATAAATTAAATGAGTTTTGGCCAGCAGATTTACATATAGTTGGTAAAGATATACTAAGATTTCATGCTATATACTGGCCAGCTTTCTTAATGAGTGCAAATCTTGAAATACCTAGAAAGGTATTTGCCCATGGTTGGTGGACTGTAGAAGGTCATAAAATGTCAAAATCCTTAGGAAATGTAGTAGATCCATTTAAAGTAGCAGAGGAGTTTGGTGTAGATCAGTTGAGGTATTTCTTACTAAGAGAAGTACCATTTGGATTAGATGGTGATTTCTCAAAAAATGCTTTAGTAAATAGGATAAACTCAGATTTAGCAAATGATATAGGTAATCTTTTATCAAGAAGTTTAACAATGATAAAAAAATTTCAAAATGGAATTGTTGAAAAACCAATAAAATTTACACAGTTAGAAAATGAATATAAAGATATTTATATAAAAGTTTTCCACAACTATACAAACTATATGAAAAACTTAGAATTTAGCAAATCCTTAGAAGAGATTTTATTGTTGGTAGATTGGTTAAATAAATATATAGTAAAAGTAGAACCTTGGAAAATAAACAAAGAAAATAAAGAGTATTTAAAAACTACTCTATACATTTTAATGGATGGTATTTATGCTGTACTATGGATGTTGAATCCATTTATACCAAACAAAGTAAAAGAAGCTTTAGAAATGATTAATATTCAAAAACTAACTCAAGAGTTAAAACCGTTTTTAATAGAAGAAAACGTATCTATAAAAGAAGTAAAACCACTATTTCCAAGAGTTGAAATAAAGGAGGAAGAAAATAAAATGGAAGAAGAGTTTATCACAATAGAAGATTTTGCAAAAATAAAGATGAGAGTTGGAACAGTTTTAGAAGCAGAAAAAGTAGAAAAATCTGATAAGCTTTTAAAACTTAAAGTTAGTCTTGGAGATGAAGAGAGAACTATTGTTTCAGGTATTGCTCAATACTATAAACCAGAAGAGTTAATTGGAAAACAGGTTGTTGTTCTTGCAAACTTAAAACCAAGAAAAATATTTGGTATAGAATCTCATGGAATGTTACTAGCAGCAAAAGATGGAGAAAATCTAACTGTATTAACAACAGATAGAAACGTTGAGACAGGTAGTCCAGTATCTTAAATAAGTGAGTTTGTGATAATATATTTATCAAAAGGTGATGAGATAACAATGAGATATATACGTGTTGCTCTTGCACAGATTAACCCTATAGTTGGAGATTTTGACTACAACCTTGATAAAATTTTAGAGTTTGTAAATTTAGCTAAAAAAAATGAAGTTGATCTGATAGCTTTTCCAGAGTTGGCTTTAACAGGTTATCCACCAGAAGATTTACTATTTAAACCAAGTTTTATAGAAAAAAATCTAAGTTACTTAGATAAACTTAAAGAAAAGATTGAAGATATTGTTGTTGTTGTTGGCTTTGTAGATAGAGATGAAGATATATACAATAGTGCAGCTGTAATTTACAATAAAAAAATAGTAGCTAAATATCATAAACAGTTTTTACCAAACTATGGTGTTTTTGATGAAAATAGATACTTCCAAAAAGGAGATACTCTTACAATACTAAAAATAGATGATAAAAAGATAGGGTTATCAATATGTGAAGATATATGGTATCCAGAAAATCCTGTAAATGACTATAGTTTACTTGGCGTATCACTTGTTATCAATATAAATGCATCCCCTTATTCAGAAGGAAAAATAAAGAAAAGAGAAGAACTTTTAAAAGTAAGGGCAAGGGACAATCTTTTATCTATTGCTTATGTAAATATGGTTGGGGGACAAGACGAACTTGTTTTTGATGGAAATAGCTTTATTTTATCACCGAAAGGAACAATCTATGCAAAAGGTTTATCTTTTGAAGAAGATTTAGTTATTGCAGATATAGATTTAGATGAAGTATTTAGAGTTCAGCTTAAAGATGGAAGATTAAAAAACCTTAGAGTTTTAAATAAAGATATAAAATATCAATTAGTAGAGATAGATTATAAACAAAAAGAGAAAAGGCAAATTATTGAAGAAAAAATTGTTCTTGATAAATCAGATATAGAAAACACTTATCAAGCTCTTGTTTTAGGTCTTAGAGATTATATAGTTAAAAATGGATTTAAAAAGGTTGTAATAGGTTTAAGTGGTGGTATAGATAGTTCATTAGTTGCCTGTATAGCTGTAGATGCTTTAGGTAGTGAAAATGTTAAAGGTGTATTGATGCCTTCTCCATATACTTCTAAAGAATCTATTGAGGATGCTTTAGAACTTGCAAAAAATCTAAATATAGAAGCATTTACTATTCCTATTACAACAATTTTTAACACTTATCTAAAAGAGTTTGAAACTGTATTCTTTGGCTTAAAACCAGATACTACAGAAGAAAATCTTCAAGCAAGAATAAGAGGAAATATATTAATGGCTTTATCTAACAAATTTGGATGGATAGTTTTAGCTACTGGAAATAAAAGTGAGATGAGTGTTGGTTATTCTACACTGTATGGTGATATGGTTGGTGGTTTTGCTATCTTAAAAGATGTACTAAAGACAAAAGTTTACGAACTTTGTAAATATAGAAACTCTATCTTAAAGGTTATACCTGATAGAGTCCTTATAAAACCGCCTTCTGCAGAACTTAGACCAAATCAAACAGATGAAGCAGAACTATTACCTTATGATATATTAGATGAGATAATAAAAATGTATGTTGAGGAAGATCTATCTTTGGAAGAGATAGTAAACTATGGATTTAACAAAGATGATGTTTTAAGAATTATAAAACTGATAGATAGAAACGAGTACAAAAGAAGACAAGCACCTATAGGTTTAAAGATTACAGAAAGAGCTTTCGGTAAAGACAGAAGGATGCCGATAACTTCAAGGTTTGAGGAATAAATATAATGGATATACATCTTTTATTTTTACAACTTGCTTTAATACTTTTTGTTGGAAGAATTATTGGAGATTTTTTTAACAAATTTGGTTTACCATCTGTTTTAGGAGAAATTTTAGCTGGTGTTATACTTGGTTCAAGTGTTTTAGGTATTATAGAAGTTAATGAAGCTATAAAAGTTTTGGCAGAGATAGGAATAATTTTACTGCTTTTCCAAGTTGGTTTAGAAGCAGATTTCCACCAATTAAAAAGGGTAGGATTTTTTGCTTTTATAGTAGCTGTAGTAGGTGCAGCTACTCCAATGTTTTTAGGAACTGTTATAAGTTATTATTTTCTTAATTTATCTTTAGCTACATCTTTATTTATAGGTGGGACTTTAACAGCAACAAGTATAGGTATAACTGTAAAGGTTATATCGGAACTTGGTAGATTAAATGAAAGATTTGCTCAAATAGTTCTTGGAGCTGCAGTTTTAGATGATATTATAGGTGTTATTGTTCTATCTGTTTTATATGAGTATGCAAAAAAAGGCACATTAGATTTAAATGGTGCTCTTATTTTATCTGGATACATAGGAACATTTTTTATTCTTTCTCCAATATTAGCAAAGTTAATGATAAAGTTGATAAATATATTTTCAGTGAAACTTAAAAGTGAAGAGTTTATTCCTGTTGCTGTAATGTCTACAATTTTCTTTTTTGCTTTTTTATCTCATGAAATAGGTTCTCCAGAGATTTTGGGAGCTTTCACTGTTGGTCTTGCACTTTCAAGGAGATTTGTAATTCCTTTTGCAGCATTTTTAAAAGCAGAAGAAAAATATAAAATGGTAGAGAAAATAGAAAACTCTATTCTACCTATAGGTTATATACTTATGCCTATATTTTTTGTATCCATAGGATTAAGCTTAAATCTTAAAGCTATAGATTTTAGTTCTGTAATATTTTGGGAGATATCTATAATTTTAATGATTATAGCCTTTATAGGTAAACTAATATCTGGATTTTTTATTAAAGCTAAATGGAAAGAAAAGATTTTAATTGGTTTTTCTATGCTTCCAAGGGGAGAAGTAGGTCTTATATTTGCTGAGATTGGTAAACAGTCTAAACTTTTTGATGATGTTTTATATGCAAGTGTAATTTTTATAGTTGCTATAACTACTTTAATATCACCGATAGCTTTAAAGTATTTAACTAAAAAAGGTTTCTAACTTTTTATAACTTTCAGGGGTATTAACACTAAAATAACTCCCAAGTTTTTTATCAACTTTTTCAATATCTTCTTTACTGACCTTTAAATAGTTTAAAGATTCTATCCATGCCATGAGAGATTTTTTCTTTTGGTATACAAAGATAGCTTTTTCTAATGCTTTTTTTGTATAGACTGTATTTAATGGCTGTAGTTTTCCATTTATATCTGGTATCACACAGTCGTACTTTTTAATCAGCGTTTTATAATAATCTATTAGATTTTCCTCTAAAAGTGGTGTATCTACTGTTGCTATGAAAATGTTTTTATTTGTTATGTATTCATATGCACTAACAATTCCATTTAAAGGTCCATCATAGGGGTTTTTATCTTTCACAATTTTTATTTTAGAAAGATAATCCTTTAAAACTCCTTCATAGATTCCTTGATCTTTGTTTACAACGATAACTATCTCATCACATTTTTTAAAAAGTTTCTCTATAATAACCAAGATAAATGGTTTCCCTTTATAATCTAAAAAAGCTTTGTCTGTTCCCATTCTTTTACTTTGTCCGCCAGCAAGAAGTATACAGCTAATGTTATTCATAATCGTATAAAGCTGTTGTTAGATATTTTTCACCACCATCAGGACAGATAAACACTATTAAACCTTCATTAATCTCCCTTGCTACTTTTATAGCTGCTTCAAAAGCAGCACCTGAAGACTGTCCTACAAATATACCTTCTAACTTTGATAACTCTCTTGCTCTCTGATAAGCAATATCTGTCCCTATAAATATTGTCCTATCTAATCTGTTTTCGTCAAAAATACCTGGTTTTATTGACGTTTCTATATACTTTAAACCTTCAATACCATGGAATGGACTATCAGGTTGAACACCAATAACTTGGATATCTGAGTTGTATATCTTTAATCTTCTTCCAGTTCCCATTACAGTTCCACCTGTACCAATACCAGCTATAAAATGAGTTATCTTCCCTTCTGTTTGATTCCATATCTCAACAGCTGTAGAGTCAAAATGGGCTTTCCAGTTTGCATCGTTGTTATACTGATCTATATAACAGTATCTATCTGGATACTTTTCTACTAATTTTCTAACGTAGATTATAGCTCCGTCAGTACTTTCAAGGGGATTTGTAAAATGTATTTTTGCACCAAATGCTTTTATTATTCTTTTTCTTTCTTCACTAACATTTGAAGGCATAGCAAGTTCTACTTGATGACCTAAAGCTGTTCCTACCATTGCTAAAGCTATTCCAGTATTTCCAGATGTTGCGTCAATGATAACTTTATCTTTTGTTAATTTTCCAGATTTTATAGCTTCTAAAATCATTCTTGTAGCTGGTCTATCTTTTACTGAACCACCAGGATTGTAAGATTCTAACTTAGCGTATATTTTTACATTTTTCTTTTTAATATCTTCTGGTAGTGAGTTACTAAGCTCTACAAGTGGTGTATTACCTACTAACTCAAGTATAGATTTTCTTGTTTTCCTATAACCTTCATCGTGATTTCCTAATATCCACATAAAAACCTCAAGGTTTTTTCTATTTATTATATCAATAACTATCTAAGTTAGGTATTACTAACTAACACAATCTCCGGTTTTAAGATTTTATCTTCAACCTGACATATTCCTAATAAAACATTTTCTTCATTTAAAACTTTTATTTTTCCATTGTTTTCATGATCTATGTAAAATTTCTGACCTTGTTTAAATTTTCTTTCCAGTTCTTTATTAATAACAATAGTATCAAAAAAGTATAGTGCATCTTTTAAATCTATTATATTTACCTTTTCATCTTTTAGTATATCTTCTAATGTTATAGCATCTTTTAAATCAAATTTATCAATCTTTAACCTTACTAAATCTGACATATAAGCACCACAACCTAACTTATCACCAATGTCTTTAATTAAACTTCTTATATACGTACCAGAAGAACAACCGACCTTTATCTTAAAGTATGGTAAGTTTATTTCTACGATTTCTATATTGTATATATTTACTAAGATTGGTTTTAACAGAAGGTCTAAACCTTTTTTTGCTAATTTATAAGCCCTTGTGCCATTTATTCTTTTAGCTGAAAATGGTGGTGGGTATTGATAATATTGCCCTTCGAAAGATTTAATAACATTGATTAAATCTTCTTCATTAATACTTACTTCCTTTTTTTCAACTACACGTCCTTGATTGTCGTATGTATCTGTAATTTCTCCTAACTTTCCTTCTGCTAAATACTCTTTATCAAGTTTCTGAAAGTACTGAGTAAATTTTGTTCCTTTTCCTATTGTTAAAATCATCAATCCAGATGCTGCAAAATCAAGTGTTCCAGTATGTCCTACTTTTTCTTTTAACTGCTTTTTAACTTTTATAACTAAATCGTTTGATGTTATAAATTTTGGTTTATTTACAAGTAATATTCCGTCCATATTTTAAAATCTCTCCTATCAAGTATAATGAACCTGTTATTAATATTATTGTATTCCCATCTGCTAAATATTTTGCTTTACATATAGCATCTTTTGGATTTTTGATGATAGTTTTTATATCTAAATTAAAAAAATCTTCTTCTTTCATCCCTCTTGAAAAATCTAATGTAGTAGCTATAAGAAAATCGCTATTTTCTTTAATTATATTAACCATTTTGTTTACATCTTTATCTTTCATAAAAGAAAATATAGAGATGATTTTTTTATTTGGAAATATATCTTTCAATTCTTTATATGTTTTTTCTAAACCTTCAGTATTATGGGCTCCATCAATAATGATAGTTGGGTTTTTTGAGATAATTTCCATTCTTCCTTGCCATTTTGTAAAGTACAAAGCTTTTTTAATAATATTTTCACTAATAGGTTGATTATCTTTTTCTAAGTAAACTAAGAAGGTTGTTAATGCTGTTGAGCTGTTTTCTATCTGTCTTTTTCCTATCATGGAAATTTCTATATCTTCAAAGATTATATCTCTAAAGTGATAGTCAAATATATTAAACCATTTTTCTACAGTCTTAAAATCTACATCTTTAATGTAAAACTCTTTTATACTCCTTTTATTTAACCAATATTTTATCTCTTCTTGATTTCTACCTACTACTACAGGTTTATCTTGTCTTGTTATGCCTGTTTTTTCATAAGCTATATCTAAAAGTGTATTTCCAAGTAGATGTGTATGGTCATAAGATACATTTGTTATTACTGATATTTCTGGATCTAATACGTTAGTTGAATCCCATCTTCCACCAAGTCCAACTTCAACAATTGCAATATCTATTTTTTCATCTGAGAAATATTTAAAAGCAAGTAATGTACAAGCTTCAAAGTATGTTAAATTGTACTTTTCAATATTTGACATTAGTTTGTGTATATATTTTTGTAATTTTTCATCATCTATACTTTTTCTATCTATCTGCCATCGTTCATTTTCTTTTATTAAATGTGGTGAGGTAAAGAGTCCTGTCTTAAAACCATAGTATCTAAATAAACTTTCTAAAAAAGCTGCTGTAGAACCTTTTCCATTTGTACCTGTAATAAGTATAGATTTAAAATCTTTGTGGGGGTTTCCTATATCTTCTAAAGCTAAACGAATCCTATCTAAACCAGGTTCTATTTTAAATACTTTACGTTGGAAAAAATCGTAAAGGTTATACTTTTTTTCCATTTATACGTTTTAAATAGAAGTATAAAGTTATTCCAGCTATTACCATTCCTATGGTTATTATCTGGTTCCAGGTAAGTCCAATTATAGGTAAAGGTGGTGTTACACCTCTCCAAAATTCAAGTAAAAATCTCTCTATTCCATACATGATAAAGTATAAAGATAATATCTGACCATCAAACTGTTTTTTTCTGTATATGAAAAAAAGTATAAAAAACATCGATAAATTTCCTAAAGCTTCTGCCGGTTGTGTTGGATATAACGGTATATTTGGTGGTGCAAGTGTATCAGGATGTTTAGGAAATATTATAGCTATATCTTTGAAAGGTGAATCTGGTGGAACTTCTTTCCCATAGCAACATCCAGCAGAGGTACATCCAAGTCTTCCAAAGAAATGTCCAAGTGGTATAGATATACCAGCTATATCTCCAAGTTTAAAGAAAGAAAGATTTTTAATTTTTAGGTATACTAAAGCTACAACTAAACCACCGATAAAACCACCAAACCAATCTATTCCACCATTCCATACAGCAAAAAAATCTAAAAATGATTTAAACTCGTCGGTATGTTCTATTATATATGCTATTCTTGCTCCAACAATTCCACCTAAAACTGTAAAAATGAAAAAATTTTCATAATCTTTTTCTTTTATAGCTTCTTTTTTTGCAAAATGAAGTCCTACATAATAACCAGCTAAAAGACCAATAGCAGCCAACACTCCATAAGTATGAATAGTAAATCCGCCTATATTGATTAAATCTGGAAACATCTTAAGCTTCCTCCAATTGGTTTTCTTTTAACATTTTAAAGTATTTATCAAGAACTATTTTTCTCTTCAAAGGAGAAAGATAACTGATAAACGGTATACCATTTAAATGGTCTATCTCATGTTGAAGTACAATAGCTAAAAATTCTGAACTTTCTATCTCAACATTTTCACCTTTTTCATTTTTTCCAACTACTTTAACTCTTTTGTACCTTGGTATTGTTATCTGAACACCTGGAAAACTTAAACAACCTTCTGTAGATTGAACTTCTCCTTCTTTTTCTACAATCTTTGGATTTATTAAAACAAGTTTTACTGGTGGTTCTTTTTCACCTTCATTTTTCTTTTCTCTTGTAGATGTATCTATAACAAGTATTTGATACGGTATTCCTATTTGGTTTGCTGCAAGACCAACACCTTCTTCTTTATACATAAATTCCCACATTTTTTCTATATGCTCTTTTAATCTGTTATCAAAAAAGTCAACTTCTTTTGTTGGTTCTTTTAGTATTTTATCTGGCCATGTTCTTATTTTATACTCCATTTTTCTTCTCCTTTAGGTACAGATTAGCATATTAGATTTTAAATTTTGGACGTTTTCTTTTATATTGCCTTTAAAAACAGAACTTCCAGCTACAAATATATTTACACCTAACATAGAAAGATACTGTATATTTTCTATATTTACACCACCGTCTATCTCAATTAAAACGTCTGTCCTTCCTGTTTCTTCAAGTAGTAATTTTAATTTTTTAACTTTCTCTGCTGTTTGTGGAATAAATTTTTGACCACCAAAACCTGGATTAACTGACATTATTAAAACAAAATCTATATAATGTATAATATCTTCAAGCACGTTTATAGGTGTAGCTGGATTTAAAACAACGCCAGCTTTTACATCGTTTGATTTTATTAAATCTACCACTCTATGGGAATGGATAGTTGCATCCATATGGAAAGATATCATATCAACACCAGCTTTTATAAAGTCTGGTATATACTTTTCTGGTTCAACTATCATTAAATGGGCATCAAAAGGTAAGTTTGTCGTTTTTCTTATCGATTCTACAACTACAGGACCAATTGTTATATTTGGTACATATCTACCATCCATTATATCAAGATGTATAATATCAGCTCCTGCTTCTTCTACTTCCTTTATCTGTTGTCCCAATATTGAAAAATCTGCAGATAGTATAGATGGTGCTAAAAGTTTCATAAAACCTCCTTTTCTTTTAACTTTCTTTTTAAATTACAAACAGCACAGATTTTATTTAATGATGGTTCTCCACATATTTCACATTTTCCAAGTTCTACTTTTTCACTACTTTTTAAAATTGAATACATATTCCTCAAAAACTCTGAATAAAATCTTAATTTTGTTCCAGGACTTTTTTCTTCAAGTATAGAAAGATAAATTTTATAATCAATAGAAGTTGCTCCTTCTGAAAAGGGACATTCTTCTTCAATGTAATCGATATTTGATAGTATAGCATACATAGCAGATTCTTTCTCTGATATTTTACATAAAGGTTTAACTTTTCTTATAAATCCATTTTCTTCGTTTAATACTGGGTACTGCCTTTTTAGATAATCTATGTTCCAGTTTATGGTATTTGAAAATAAAACTGCTGATTCATCATCTAAGTTGTGTCCTGTTGTAATAATGTTGTATCCAAGTTCTTTTGCTTTTTTATTCATATAGTATCTTTTTACTGTTCCACATACTGAACAAGCTGGCTTAAAATCTACCTTTCTTATTTCAGGTATAGGTAGTATTTCATCTGATAGTTCTAATATGTAAAGTTTTCTTCCAATTTTTTCAGAAAAAGCTGTAGCCAACTCTTTTGACCTTTGGGAATACTCTCCAATCCCAAGGTTTATATAAAATCCATCTACATTGTATCCAAGTTTATAAAGTGCATTCCACAATGATAAACTATCTTTACCGCCAGATACTGAAACTAATATACTATCTTGCTTTGTAAACATTTTAAACTCTTTTACTGTCTTTTCTACTCTACTTTCAAACCATTGTATATAGTGGTCTTTACATAAAGAAAGTCTATGTTGAGGTAGGAAAACAGAAGCTTTATTTTTACATTTAAAACATTTTTTCAATTCATCCTCCAGATATAGCGTTAACTACTCTTACAACTTCACCATCTTTAATATATTCATTCTCATCCAGAATTTCACCATCTTTTATAACAAAAGCATAATACCTTGAAAGATTTAAATGTTTAAGAATATCTTGAACTTTAACTTTTTCTTTATCAAACTCTAAGATTAACTTTTTACCTCTATAAACTACATCTATTTTCATAAACAAACCTCTAACTATTTTAAGATAAAGAAAATATTTTACCTTATTTTGAAAATAATCATTGATATAGCTCCTAAAGCTTGAAACATTACGATAGTATAACCTGTTGGTAGGTCAAAGCTTAAGATACAAAGATAGCTATGGAATTTATAAAAAGGTCTATCAGTACTGCAAAAATAATATAATTTTTTTGAAAAGTTTTAGAGATAAATGCTTCAATATATTCTTTTTCTTTCTTTTTTAGATATGCAATTATAGAAGCAGTTAGTAGTGCAAAAGATAAAGATGTTATATAACTGTATTTACCGTCAAAGAAAAAGACAGAGAACTACTCTTACAGTAGCCATCTGACCAACTGATAAATCTGTAAAAATAATATTTCTCTTTATTATCTGTAGTCCAAAATATGAGTGAATAATTAAAAGCACGGTAGAAAGTAAAAAAGCTGGTATTAAAATATCTATCAGTAAGATTTTTTAAATGTTTAGCTGATGTTGGGATATTAGATTTAGAAAATTAATTAAAAATTAAAAGGAGGTGGACCTCGTATTGAGATTCTATAAGAGATTATTTTGAAGTAAAATTGCCAGGTTAAATCTTTTTGATAACTATCTTTATATTAGATTTAAAAAAACTCTAAAAAATTTCATTATCTGTTTTTAACAGCTGCCATTAAAATAGCTTCACATACAACCTGATCATCAACTTTTGCAACAGCTTTTATCTTTCCCATAGATCTTTTTATATTTATCCCTTCAACTTCAAATATTATCTGGTCTCCAGGAACAACAGGTTTTCTAAACTTAGCTTCTTCTATACTTGCAAATAAAACTATTCCATCTTTTATGTCTGCTTTTTTCAGCATTAAATAAGCTCCAACCTGTGCCATAGCTTCTATGATCAAAACACCAGGCATAACTGGATTTCCTGGAAAATGTCCTATAAAAAATGGTTCATTTATTGTTACATTTTTTAAAGCTTTTATTTTTGTATTTTCTAAATCGATCTCTAATATTCTGTCTACCAATAAAAAGGGATACCTATGTGGAAGTACTTCCATTATTTTCATTACATCTTCCATAATATCACCTCTTTTAAAAAGATATCAGCAACAACAATAAACATAAATATTATACTTATAAAACCGTTAATTGTAAAAAATGCTTTATCTATTTTAGATAAGTCGTTTTCTTTGATAAGACTATGTTCATACATTAAAAATATACTAAGTATTATTAAACCTACGTAGTAAATATAGGATAAACTACCAAAATATCCAGTTAATAAAAGGGATAAAAATGTTATAGTATGAAATATTTTTGCTATCTCTAATGCTTTTTTTATGCCGTATTTTGAAGGTATAGAGTACACTCCAAATTTTTTGTCAAACTCATAATCCTGCAAAGCATAAAGAATATCAAATCCAGCAACCCAAAAAGCCATTGCAATACCTAAGGTGATAGCTGACATCTCTATACTTCCTTTAAGTGCAATAGAAACAGCTATAGGAATCAAAAAGTATACAAGACCTAATATAAGATGAACATACTGTGTAAAACGTTTACCAGCTGGATATAAAAGAAGTAATAAAATAACTACTGGTGATAACCAAAAAGCAAGCATATTTAGTTTAAAAGCACTATACATAAATATTAACGATGTAAAAATACCTAAAGCCATTATTTCTCCAGATTTAACATCTCCTTTTACAGATGGCCAGTTTTTTGTCCTTGGGTTGTGTGAATCTATAGGTAAATCAATAAACCTATTGAAAGCCATCCCTGCAGTTCTTGCTGATACTAAAGCTACAACAATCCAGAATATCTTTTCAATATTAGGTATTCCTTTTTCTATTATAAACACTGCAGATAGCCCAAAAGGTATAGCAAATATAGTATGGGAAAATTTAACAAGTTCTAAATATGTTTTAATTTTATTTATCAATTGTTTACAAAACCTCATAGATTAATATTATAATAATTATACTATTTTAAGGAGACAAAAGTGTTTCAAAAAAAGGAGGTTTTAAAAATTATGAAGAAGTTGGTTCTTCCTTTAATGATAGTTCTTTCTGTAGCATACTTAGTTTTTGCTCAACTTGAAAAGCAAGAAAAAAAATATACTCAATATACTCAAAGTATAAAAACCGAAAGTTTAAATCTTCTAAATCTTCAAACTATTGAAAATGAAAGAATAAAACTTATTGAGACTGTATCACCAGGTGTCGCTACAATATTTACAACACAAGAAGTTACGGTAAATAATCCATTTTTTGATGTACCTTTTGGAGATTTCTTTGGAATACCAAATACACCACAGTTTAAACAAAAGAGACAAGGACTTGGTTCAGCTTTTATTATAGATTTAGATTACAATAAAAAGGTTGTTTATCTACTTACTAACAATCATGTAATTGAAAATGCAAAAGAAATACAGGTAGCATTTAAAAATAAGGTAACATTAAAAGCAAAAGTAGTTGGTAGTGATAAGTTAAGTGATGTAGCATTAATTGAAGTTCCTTTTAAAAAAGGTATTGAAGATTTTGCATCTAAGCATGTTTTAAAACTTGGCGATTCAGATCAACTTAAAGTAGGTGCTACTGTTGTAGCTATAGGCAGTCCTCTTGGTCTTTCTGACACAGTTACAATAGGTATAGTGTCTGCAAAAAATAGACAGATTGAAGATAGACCAGGAGAAGGTTTTATTCAAACTGATGCAGCAATAAACCCAGGTAACTCTGGTGGTCCTTTAATAAATATAAAAGGAGAAGTAGTTGGGATTAACACTGCTATAATAGCTGGTGCTCAAGGTCTTGGTTTTGCAGTTCCTATAAACCAAGCTAAATGGGTAATGGAACAGATACTTAAATACGGTAAAGTTAAAAGAAGTAAAATAGGTGTAAATATTCAACCTTTAACACCAGATTTAACAGAACATTTTGGAGTTAATGAAGGTGCTCTTGTTTCTAGTGTTCAACCTGGAGGTCCAGCAGATAAAGCAGGTATAAAAGCAGGGGATATAATAGTAGAGGTAAATAGTAAAAAAGTAGAAGATATACAAAGTTTACAAAACTTAATAATGAAAAATCCTCCTGGTACAAAAATAAGACTTAAAGTTATAAGAGAAGGTAAAGAATACTATTTTGATGTTGTTACTGTTTCTTTAGAAAGTGATTCTGATACAAGTTCAAATCAAGTGGAACCTTCAGATATAGAAAATTATGTAGGTTTAATAGTTACAGATTTAACACCTGAAGTAATTAAAAAGTATGGTTTACCAAAAGTTCCTTATGGTGTTCTTGTTTATAGTGTAAAAGAAGGTAGTATAGCAGAAGAAGTAGGTTTACAAGCTGGTGATATTATACTTACTGTTAATAATAAACCTGTTAAATCTGTACAACAGTTTTGGAATATCATAAATGAGTCAAAAAAATCTGGTAGAGATTCAGCCCTGCTTTATATACAAAGAGATGATAACAAAATTTATGTTGCACTTCCAATTAGATGATAGCTCTTTTTGGTGGTAGTTTTGACCCAGTTCATCTGGGTCATCTTCGTATAGCTGAAGATATAAGGGAGTATTATCAATTTGAAAAGGTTGTGTTTATTCCTACTTATCTTTCTCCGTTAAAATATAAGCATTATTCAACACCAGAAGACAGATTAAAGATGCTAAAAATAGCTATAAAAGATTGTCCATACTTTGAAATTAGTTATTATGAAGTTAATAAAGAAAGAAAATCTTATACTATAGACACAGTTAAACACTTTAAAAATTTCCTTGGTTATAGCCCTTTCTTTATCGTAGGCTCAGATGCTTTCTTAACTTTACACAGTTGGAAAGAACCAGAAGAACTTTTAAAGTTAACAAATTTTATCGTTGTAAATAGAGATATAAATGATTTTGAAAATGTTAAAAATTATTTAAAAGAAATGTTTAACTATAATAATATAGTTTTAGAAAATAATTTTTCTTCTGAACCAGCTGTTTACTTATACAAATCTCGTATTTTAGAGATATCATCAACAGAAATTAGAGAAAGAGTTAAAAATAATCTCTCTATTAAGTTTTTAGTTTTACCTGAAGTCCAAAAATACATATATAAAAGAAACTTATATAAATAAAAAGAGGGCATAAAAGCCCCCTTTTCATAATTAATGAGTTTTATAACCTTTTTCAGCTACTTTCACTAATCTCAAGAAATGAAATGCTAAACTAATTGCTCTAAAGAATTGAGATATTATAGAATGCATTTTTTTTCTATCTGCATCAGAAAATCTAAATTTTGCTTGAGCCATAGTTTATCCTCCTAAATTTTGATTAAGGTACTAATTTCCAGAATGGTTTTCCTTGTAATTTCCATAAAAACGCATAATGCAAACCAAGTTTAAACCATGCACCAGCTTTTCCTGGTTCTGCTACACATAAATCTAAATCTCTTCCATACTCTGGATATTTAGATCTGTTTCTCGCAACAGGATAAATAGCTATTGTTCCTGCCATTCCGTCTAATATACCATTTTTCATAGATGCAACACATAATCCTGGTGTTTCAGCCATTGAAGCAGTATTTTGAGGTTCTCTACCTTCTATCATATCTACAATGTTTAATGCCGCAGCTTTACCTGAAAGCTCAGCTGTATATCCCGTTCTTGGAGGAGCTGGAGATATTATTGTACCATTTGGTGATTTTCCTGGTTTTGATAAAGGTCCTGGAGGTGCAAAAGCTATTCCAGCTGCAAATATATTTTTGTATATTGGGTTTTGGTATTTTTAGGCCAATCTGGACCATCTAACTCTTCATAAGGTTTTCCATAAACTGCATCAACTTTTACAAAACCAGCTGGATTACACATCTTGTCTTTAATGTCATTTCCGTCTTTATCTATCCATTTTATTGGTTGACCTGCAAATGGTGGCAACAACATAGCAAAATCATACTCTATTTCTTTAAACTCACCATCTAAGTTTTCTGTATAAATTTTTTCTTTGTCTACTTTATGAACGTGGCTTCTTATTTCATATTGTATACCATAATCGTAAAAGATAGCTTCAGCCATCATTTCTGAAGTAAATATTAATGAACCTCTTTTTGCTTCAAGCCCATCTATACCAAAATCTCCAAGTTTAGGTTCATTTGATAACCATAAGAGTTCAACTCTATCTCTTAGACCTCTACTTACTAAATCATTATGGACGTTGGTAATAAACTCAAAACCGGCTCCTTGACATGTACATCCTCCATGTCCTGTACCTATTACAATTTTAGCTTTATCACCTTTTTCTAATCTTTTAACAAGCTCTAAATAAGCTTTTGCTGTTTCTACAGCATGTGGAGGTGTACATACTGAGTATGTATAACCATTCTCAGGTCCAAGTCCAGGTGTAGCAGCAAAGTTTAACCTTGGTCCAGTAGCAACTAATAAATAGTCATAATTGAGTCTTTTTTCTGTTTCTGAACCAGCAGGCTTAACCATAACATAGTTTTCATCTGGGTGAACTTCTGTTAAGAATGCTCTTTCGTACTTGATTCCAAACTTATCATATACAGGTTTGAGTGGAAATTGAGTTTTTTCAACGGGCATCTGCCCTACACCAACCCAGATAAGAGAAGGAATATAGTTAAATGTTTCATTAGGTGTAACCACTGTAATCTCATGGTTACCTTTTAGCCTATCGGCTAAAACTAAAGCTGCATAATGACCGGCAAAACCACTACCTGCAATAACTACCTTTGCCATGACTACCTCCAATAATATAAAATTATTAATAAAAATCTTACACCTTTTATAGTTAGTTATCAATAACTAACTGATAAAAATCATTTTAATTTTAAATTAATTTTAAAAATTATCAATTGTCATTGATTTTTATCAAAGTTTCAAAGATAATAAAGAAAAATTGGAGGTTATTTTATGAATTGGTTAAATCTTAGTAGAGGGAAAATTTTAGTTTATGGAAAAAAATCAAAATTTTCTTTCAAAGGTATACAAGAAGAACATACAGCTTTTTTACATAGTATATTATCTAACGATATAGTAGGTTTACAATCTCAAATGTTTAATTATAACTTTATGCTAAATGAAAAAGGTCATGTACTATATGACTTTTTTGTTTTTAAAGATGGAGATAAATATATTTTAGATTTTGAAACTAATGAAGACACTATTTTAGAAAAGTTATCTAAAATAAAGATGTCTTATCAAGTTTACTTTGAAAAATTAAAGTTAAATCATATATTTATCTTTGGAGAAGATGTCAAAGATTTCATTAATACAGTCTTTGGAAATGTACCAGAGAAGTTTACGTTTATAAAAAACGAAAATGTTTATATAGCAAATAATCCTTTAAGAGTAGGTAAGGAAGGTTTTGACATTTTTACAACAGATGTTAGTATTTATGATAAATTAGATAAAAGTAAAGAAATGTATATTTCAGAATTAAATAGAATTAGGATAAAAAACTGTGTTCCAAAAGTAGGAAAAGAACTTATTGAAAATGTAATACCTTTAGAAACTAATATTTGGAAGTACGCTATAAGTTTAAATAAAGGTTGTTATGTCGGACAAGAAGCTATAGCAAGAATTTACTATAGAGGAAAACCGCCAAGAGTTCTAGCTAAATTAAGTTACGAAGGGAATATTAAAAAGGGTGATAAAATAATATTTAATGATAAAAATGTTGGATTTATAACTTCTATAGATAATTTAGATAAAGTAGCTCTAGGATTAATTTTAAAAGCTTATGCTAAAGAAGAAAATATTTTTTCAAAAGATAGTACAATATTAAAGGTTGATAAGGTTTGTGAAGATTTAAATGTATGATATATTAGATTCTATAGTAGAACCTATATGTATTATAGATTTTGAAGGGAATTTTATATATAAAAACCAAGAGTTTGAAAACTTTAAAATTTTAAATGGAGTAAAAATAGTAAACAAGTTAATTGAAAGTATAATCAGTTTAAAGTATATAAAAGAAGGTTTAGCAGTAAAAAATTACTATCAAGATATAGAAGATAATATATATCTTATAGATGTTTATCCTTATAAAAATTATTTTATTGTTATAATAAGGGATATTACAAGACTTACAAAATTAGAAGAGGAATCAAAGAAAGAAGGGAGTTTAATAACAATTTCCAAACTATTATCTGAAATATTCCATGATATGAAAGGTCCAATAACAGGTATTAAAGCAGCTGCTGAATATATTAAAAGTAATCCAGAAGAAATAGACCTTTTAGATGATATTTTAGATGAAGTAAAAAGGCTTGAAAATTTTCTACATCAACTTTCTTATTTAACAAAGCCTATAAATCTTAATTTAAATTTTGAAAACATACATAAACTTATTGATGAAGTTATTAAAAAATATAGTAGCTTATATAGAAACGTTAGGTTTATTAGAATGTATGACCCAAGCTTACCAGATATAAAATTAGATAGAAATATGATTTTATCTGTTCTTGAAAATTTAATAGAAAATAGTATTGAGTCTGCTGGCGAAAATGCAACTATAAAAATAGAAACATCTATATCTTTTGATAGTACATATTCACCTAAAGGTGATAAAATCTCAATAAAAATAACAGATTCAGGTCCTGGTGTGCCAAAAGATATAATAGATAAACTATTTTTACCATTTTACACCACAAAAGAGTTTGGCACAGGTGTTGGTTTAGCAAAATCTTATAAAATTGTAAAAACTCATAAAGGTGTATTAAGATATTTAGGGAATTCTACTTTTGAAATAATTTTACCAATTAACGAGGAAAGATGAAAGCTATAATTTTTGAAGATGAAAAAACTACAAGAAATGTATTAAAACGATTACTGCTAAAAGAAAATATTGAAGTTATAGATTTTGACCATGTACCATATAGTTTAGATATAATTCAAGAGTATATTCCAGATTTTATACTACTTGATATAGGATTAAAAAATTCAAATGGTTTAGATTTTTTAAAAAAAGTGTCTACTCTTGATAACTATCCGTATGTAGTGATAATTTCTGGCCATTCTGAGTATAAATATCTAATAGAAGCTATGAAACACGGAGCTTATGAATATATTATAAAACCTTTTGATATTGAAAGAATAAAACAAGTCATAAACGAAATTAAAGATAGTATTAAAGCTAAAAAAGTTTCTCAGATTCCACCAGAAGAGATAATAGGTAAAAGCTCAGCTATGAAAGAAGTTTTCAAGCTTGTAGGAAGAGCAAGCTCATGTAATGATCCTGTTTTAATTACAGGTGAAAGTGGAACAGGTAAAGAAGTTATAGCAAACTTAATACATAAATACTCAAATAGAGCAGATAAACCTTTTATTGCTATCAATATGGCATCTATTCCAATAGGTCTTTTTGAAAGTGAACTTTTTGGTTTTGAAAAAGGATCATTTACAGGAGCAGAAAAAAGTAAGGAAGGTAAATTTTTACTTGCCAATGGTGGAACTATATTCCTTGATGAAATTGGAGAAATGTCTTTAGAAGCTCAAACTAAATTACTTAGAGTTTTACAAGATATGCAAATTACACCAATTGGAAGTAAGAAATCTATCAACGTAGACGTAAGGGTAATAACTGCTACGAATCAAGATTTGATAAAATTGATAGCTGAAGGTAAATTTAGAGAAGATCTATTTTATAGATTATCTGTTATTGAGATAAAAGTACCACCACTTAGAGAAAGGAAAGAAGATATACCAGATTTAATCAACTTATTTACAGCTGAAGCTTTAAAAAGATATCATTTAAAATCAGGAGGTTTTACCCAAGATTCTATAAAGTTTTTAGTAAATTATAGCTGGCCAGGAAATGTTAGAGAATTGAAAAATTTTGTTTTTAAACAGATTGCTGTATATAGAGATAGATCTATAACACCTGAATTACTTCCAGCAAATATAAAAGGAAAAGAAGAGCAAACTGGCGATTGGAAAAGCGGATTTTTAATGGAAGCAAGGAAACTTTTAACAAGGAGGAGAAAAAATATATATATAAAACTTATAGAAGAAGCTGAATATATACTTATAAAAGAAACGCTAAGATTTACAGAAGGAAATATTTCGTTAGCTGCTAAGTACTTAGGTTTACATAGAAACACAATATCCAAAAAAATCAAAGATTTAGAAATTAATACAAATGAAGAGTGGTAAAATATTGTTATGAAAAAATTTTTAGTGATATGTTTAGCTTTTTTAATAAGTGCTTGTGCAACTTCACAGGTAAATGAAGAAATCAATGAGTCAAAAGATGGAAAATATCTTTACGAAATGGGTATTTCATACTT